>LJCR01000226.1 GCA_001399705.1 Kouleothrix aurantiaca | reverse complement strand
TTATTTTGCTTGCTCCAGCGCCTTTGCGCTGGTTGCCTGCAAGAACTCGGTGTATTTGCCGTCCTTGCCGAAATTCCCGCCGCTCTTGAAATCGCCCGTGACTTCCACCAGACCCCAGACGTATCCGGGCGGCGAACCAGGGCCGAGGTGCAGTTTGCCCGACTCATCGGGCGGGAAGCCTTCCATCCAGATCGTTTTGCCAAGCGGCTGCGGGCTGCTACCATCTTTCTCGGTGGCGACGCCCTCGGCCAGCACAAAGATCACGCCGTTCCAGAAATAATACCCCTGCGTCGTAACCGATTGCCCATTGTATTTGGCTGGGTCGGCGGTGAGTTCGAGCAAGCCGACCTTGCCATCGCCCAGCGGCTTGTTCTCGATACGTACTTCGGTGCGCTGCACGCGCTCGATCGCCTCGGCCGACGCGATCTGCATACGGTACTTGTACTGCCCATCCGGTCCGTACGAGCCGCCCGATTCGAACTGGCCGGTCGCGCGCACCAGCCCATAGGTCGAATCGCCGGGCTGGTGGAGCTGGCCGAGCACATTGTCGGGGAAGCCATCGACCCAGATCATATCGCCATTTGCGCGCGCGCTGAGCCCATTATCGAGCGTGCTGATCACCGGCGCAAGCACCGACACGGCCGAGTTTTCGCCGCCCTTCAGGTAGAACCCGTTTACGGTGATCTGCTTGCCATTATATTGCTGCGCGTCGCTCACGAGCTTTTGCACCGAAAGCGTATCGTCCTGCCCACATGCGGCCAGCGCCAGAGCGCCAAAGAGCGCCATGAACACCAACGCGCACCATTTGCGAACCATCATCGTACCATCCTCACCTTTACCTGGTAATGCGGCAGCATTATAGGAGCGGCCTCGGAACTTGTCAACGCATTGGCGCGGCGCATTGGGGGCGCACGACTACCCTGGGAGCGCCATTGCGTGGCCTTGCGCCGTTGCGGCAGCAGGATGGTGTAATGCACATGTCATTTGCGGGGCTTTGGAATCGTTGACCGCGAGCGGGCGCTCTGCATATAATCCAACTAGTTCTTTAGGAGGAAAGATATGAGTGCATTATTTGTTGCTCTGGGAATAATGGTACTAGCGCTGCTCGCGCTGCTGCTCTGGTTTGTACCCCATCTTCTGCAGCAGCAGGCCACCCGCGTCGCTGGCGAAACCGGCAAGCTGCGCGAAATGCTGCTTGACCTGCTGAATGAGCAGGAAGCCGTGACAATGCGCCAGACGCAGCTCGGCTCGTCGATGAACCAGCTGCAAGATCGGCTTTCCGAGATCGTCCAGAACGCGAGTGGCTCGCGCACCGAGGCGGCGGCGCTGGCCGACCAGACGGTTCAGCAGCTTGAAATGCGCCTGACCGATATTCAAGCCGAGATCAAAGAGTGGAGCGAAGGCCGCCAGCGCGGCGCACGCGCCAAGGCCGCGCAGGACAACGAGGCCTGGGCGCACCTGATGGGCCTGCTCGCCACCATTCAGGATCGCGTTGGCGCGCTTTCGAAAGATCGCGCCCAGGTGATGGCAGGCCTGCAGGCCGGCGCATTGCTCGAAGAGCTTGAGCACGAAATGCAGAACCTGCGCAGCATCTCGGAAGAAATCGCCATGCTTCAGTGGCGGCTGCGGCGCTCGCTCAACGAGCGCGAGTCGAACATTTCGGTGCTGCGCACGCGCGCCATCAGCGGCGACTGACGAGCATACCCACATTGGCCATAAAGCGCATACTCATGGGTCAAAAGTCCTGAATTGGCGCAACAACCATAACCAACATACGAGCTCCGGCGGTTCTATGGTATAGTAAATGCCGTGAACGACATGCACGCGCCTTCCATCTGAACTGCCGCCAATACAGACGGGCACTCTTATGAGTATCATGGTCGTCGATCAGCAAGTCGTTCATTATGAAGTCTTCGGGTACGGGCAGCCGGTGCTGTTTCTGCATGGCTGGCTGGGCAGCTGGCGCTACTGGTTCCCCACCATCGAGCGCGTGGCCGAAAACTTCCGCACCTACTCTTTTGACTTCTGGGGCTTTGGCGATACGCGCCTGGGCCAATCAACCGCCGAAAGCATCCAAAGCTACTCCGATCAGGTCATTCGCTTTCTCGACGAGCTGGGCATCGACCGCGTGGTGCTGGTTGGCCACTCGATGGGCGGTATGGTTGCGCTGAAAACGGCGATCAACCATCCCAAGCGTATCAGCCGCGTTGTGGCGGTTGGCGCGCCAATTGTCGGCGATTCGCTTTCGTGGCTGCTGAAGCTGACCGACCGGCCGGTGCTTGCCGATGCTTTTGCGCGCGTGCCGTGGTTCCGGCGCTATATGTTCCGCATGTTCCTGGGCGAAACCAACGACCCGGCCGTCAACGAGATTCTCGACGACAGCGTGAAATCCAGCTCCACCACGCTGCGCCGGGCGGTTGGCTCGATGTGGCGCACCGACCTGCGGCCCGAGCTGAGCCGCCTGACGGTGCCAGCTCTGATCGTCCATGGCGGGCGCGACGAAATTGTGCACCCGAATCAGGCCGACTTGTTCGACAATATCCCCAGCGCCGAAGTCGTGGTAATGCCTGAAAGCCGCCACTTCCCCTTCCTCGACGAAGCCGAGTTGTTTAACGAAACATTGCTGCGCTTTTTGCGCCAGGACGCCTCGCGTGCTGCGCCACGGCGGATGCGCGCCCGCCAGAATTCGATTGTGAGCAGGTAAAGCCTGCTTGCTGCCTGAATAGCGAAGGAGTTGAACGTAGCTCCTTCGCTTTTTTGCTGGCTGCGATGTGCGCGTATGTCTTGACGCTGCCCCCTCAAGATGATAGAATCTCCCTACCCCCCTGGGATGGGGCAGAAAGATAGAGGCGTGATGGAAACAAAGCAACAGCTCCGCAACCGGCTGAAATCGATCGAGGGGCATGTGCGCGGGATTGAGCGCATGGTCGAAGAAGATGAATATTGCGTAGATATTATCAAGCAGACGCTGGCCGTGCAGCGGGCGCTTGAGAAGTTCAATAGTATTGTGCTTGAGCGGCACCTGCAGGGCTGCGTCACAACCGCCATCCGCAGCGAAGACGCGGGCGAGCGCGAGCGCGTGATTACTGAGCTGCTGCAGGTGTTTGAGACGAGCAGCAAAATATAGATAGCGGGAGTCAGCAGTCAGGTTTCAGAAGTCAGTATGCTGTCGGCTTTCTTGGGCTTTGCATACGATTGAAGCACGGCAACTGGCCTGTATATAGAGATGTTGAGCATCGGGGTGGCAATGCCATTCCGGTGCTTTTTTTGTTGAAAAAGCTGTAGCGGCTACTGGCCCGGCAGCTCGCGCTGCAAGGCTGCAATCGTTTCGGGCGTGAACTGCGCCAGCGCCAGCCCGCTGCGCTCGGCCGCGTCGGTGGCGATGATGCCCGGCCCGCCGGCGTTGGTGACGATCGCCACGCGCTTGCCGGGGATCAGCGGCTGGTAGGCAAAGGCCAGCGCATAGTCGAATAATTCTTCCATCGAGCGGGCGCGCAGGATGCCGCTCTGGTTAAAGGCCGCCTCGTAGGCATTTTCCGAGCCGGCCAGCGAGCCGGTGTGCGACGAGATCGCGCGCGTGCCGGCCTGCGTCGTGCCGCTCTTGATCGCGATCACCGGCGTTTCGCGGGTAACTTCGCGCGCGGTTTTGATGAACGCCGCGCCATCGTTGATACCTTCCAGGTAGGCCAGGATCACGCGATTGTCGGCGTCGCCGCCCCACTCCTGCAGGAGCGAGACTTCGTCGACATCACCTTTATTGCCCAGGCTGACAAAGCGCGAAAAGCCGATACCCTCGTTCTTGCTCCAGTCGAGGATCGCGGTGCAGAGCGCGCCCGACTGCGACATAAACGCAATCTGGCCGGGGTTCGGCATCAGTGCAGCGAACGAGGCATTCAGTTTGGTGGTGGTGTCGATGATGCCCAGGCAGTTTGGCCCAACCATGCGCATGTTATAGCTGCGCACCAGCGCGATCAGCTTGCGCTCAAGCTCTTTGCCCGTGCCGCCAACCTCTTTAAAGCCGGCCGAAATGACAACCAGGCCGCGCACGCCCTTGCGCCCGCATTCATCAACAACGGCCAGCACCGCCGCCGCCGGCACCACAATCACCGCCAGGTCGATCGGGTCGGGCACGGCAGATAGCGAAGGATAGGCGGGAAGATCGAGAACGTGAGCGGCGGTGGGGTGGATTGGAATGACACGGCCAGTGAAGCCGTTATCGACAACGTTCCGAAGAACGCGATGGCCAAGCTTGCTTGGATCGGGTGAGGCGCCAACGATGGCAACCGACTGCGGGGCGAAGATCGCCTCGAGCATGGCCCATCTCCCCTCTGACTACTATTGAAGCTGTGGATGCTGGCGCTATGATACTGTATTGTGCGTTTCCGGGCAAATAAAATGGAGGCTGCCCACCCCGCCGCTGTTGCCAGCCTTGGAATGAGCAGCTCTCCCGCCCGCAGGAATACTGTACCAATAAGACGTGACAGCTTGATGACAAGCGCGCACCATAATGGTAAAAGATTTGTTAGAAACGGGCCGATTATGCGCTGTGCGTGCGGGCGCGCTTGCCGTTGCCACCGTGGCGGCCTTCGGCAAATTCCTCGATCATGGCTTTGTTAAAGGCAGGAAGGTCATCGGGGTTGCGGCTGGTGACAACGCCACGATCCACCACGGCTTCGCGATCGACGACATTCGCGCCGGCATTCTTCAGGTCGGTACGGATGGATGGGTAGCTCGTCAGCGTGTAGCCGCTGATCTTGCCGGTTTCGGCCAGCAGCCAGGGGCCGTGGCAGATCGACGCAATCGGCTTGCCGTCGTCGAAGAAGCGCGTGGCGAAGCTCACCGCCTCGGGAATCGTGCGCAGCGTATCGGGGTTCATCACGCCACCCGGCAGCAGGAGCGCATCGTAGTCGTCGGGCTGGGCGTCGGCCAGGGTCGCATCGACGGTGAAGGTATCGCCCCACTCGGTGTGCTTCCAGCCCTTGACCTTGCCGCCCTTGGGCGAAATAATATGCACCGTCGCGGCGGCCTGCTCCAGCGCGGGAATGTCGTC
>LJCR01002259.1 GCA_001399705.1 Kouleothrix aurantiaca | reverse complement strand
GTGGTAAATACTGTCGTCATTCATCGTCGCTGTTTGGCTGCGCTATGAGGCACGTACGAGGAATGTAGGGCGGTTCGGCTAGACTGCTTTCCAGGCAGCGTTGGCGTCGTTCGTGGGCGTGGAGGTGTGGAGCGGGACGCGCCAGCGCTGCCGGGAACACACCGCTTTCCCTTCTCACCGTGTGTGCATAGCAGGAGGAACACCATGGCGCGCTATACCTACGACATTACGATCATTGGCGGCGGCTCGGGCGGGTTGACGGCGGCGCGGCTGGGGCAGTCGCTCGGCGCGCGCGTCTGCCTGATCGACAAGGAGCGGCTCGGCGGCGACTGCTTGCACTACGGCTGCGTGCCCAGCAAGTCGCTGATCCATGTGGCGAAAGTTGCGCAGCAGGCCCGCCACGCCGCGCAGATCGGCCTCGCCGCCGCCGAGCTGACGCCCAACATGGCGAAAGTCACGGAGTATGTGCAGGGCGTGATCGAGCGCGCCTCGCTGGCCGAAAAAACCTACACCGAGGGCGTGGATGTGCGCCTGGGCGCGTTTGAGTTTCGCGGCGCGCACGAGTTCTCGCTCAACGGCGTGCCGCTTTCCAGTCAGTCGTTTATTGTCGCCACCGGCTCGCGCCCGGTCGTGCCGAAAGTCGAGGGTCTGGCCGAAGCGGGCTTTCTGAGCAACGAGCAAGCCTTCGACCTGATGCACCTGCCGAAAACGCTGACGGTCGTGGGCGGCGGGCCAATTGGTGTCGAGCTGGCGCAGGCATTCGCCCGCCTGGGCGCGAAGGTCACGATTGTGCAGGGGGCCGAGCGCATCCTGCCGCGCGAAGAACCCGAAGTAGCGGCGGCCGTGGCCGAGGCACTTGAGCGCGACGGCATCAGCATTCTCACCAACGCCCGGATGCAGCGCGTGCGGCGCGAGGGCGGCCAGAAGATCGTCGTGGCGAAGCAGGGCGAGGGCGACATCGAGATCGCGGGCGACGAAATTTTGATCGCGCTGGGCCGCGCAGCGAATGTTGTTGGCCTGGGGCTGGACGCGGCGGGCGTGAAGTACGACAAAAAGGGCATCAAGGTCGACGACTACCTGCAAACCGCCACCACGAACATCAGCGCAATTGGCGACGTGATTGGCCGCTACCTGTTCAGCCATG
>LJCR01002255.1 GCA_001399705.1 Kouleothrix aurantiaca | reverse complement strand
CGTTTACCTTTGAGTGGCTCGACACTGTGGTAGAAAAGCTGCACGCCGCCGGTCGCCTCCTGTGCCTGGCCACGCCCAGCGCCGCCCAGCCGGCCTGGATGTCGCTGGCCTACCCGGATGTCCTGCGCGCCGATGCGACCGGCCGCCGCGTGCACCACGGCGGGCGCACCAACTACTGCCCGAACTCGCCCAACTACCGGCGCTTCGCCGTGCAGATGGCCGGCAAGCTCGCCGAGCGCTACGGCCAGCACCCGGCCCTGGCGATCTGGCACGTTTCGAACGAGTATGGCGGCAGCGGGCCGTGCTATTGCGAGAACTGCGCCGCCGCCTTTCGGGCGTGGCTGCAGCAGCGCTACGCCAGCCTCGACGAGCTGAACGCGCGCTGGTGGACGCCTTTCTGGAGCCACACCTACACCCACTGGTCGCAGATCGAGCCGCCCTACGCGAATGGCGAGTCGGTGACGCACGCGCTGACGATTGACTACCGGCGCTTCCAGAGCGACTCCATGCTCCAGTGCTTCATGCTTGAGCGCGATGCCCTGCGCGCGGTTACACCCGATGTGCCGATCACAACCAACATGATGGGCACCTTTCCGCACCTCGATTACCGCGCCTGGGCCAAGGAAGTGGACGTGGTGAGCTGGGATTGCTACCCGCGCCCGAACGCCAACACTGGCGACATTGCCTTTCTGCACGACCTGAACCGCAGCCTGAAGGACGGCCAGCCCTTTATGCTGATGGAGCAGACGCCAAGCAGCCAGAACTGGCAGGCGGTGAACGCGTTGAAACGGCCGGGCGTGCTGCGGCTATGGAGCTACCTGGCGGTGGCGCATGGTGCCGAGACGGTGATGTATTTCCAGTGGCGGCGCAGCCGTGGCGGCGGCGAGAAGTTCCACGGCGCGATTGTTGAGCATGGCGGGCGGAGCGACACTCGCGTGTTTCGCGAGGTGGCCGCGCTCGGCGCGGAGCTTGCGCGCCTGGGCGACGCGACCATTGGCGCGGCAACGCCCGCCCGCGTGGCAGTGCTGTACGATTGGGACAACGCGTGGGCAATCGAGGCCGCGATTGGGCCGATCAACCCGAAGGACTACGGCGGCTTTGTGCGCAGGCACTACAACGCGCTGTGGCGCAAGAACATCCCGATC
>LJCR01002256.1 GCA_001399705.1 Kouleothrix aurantiaca | reverse complement strand
TCGCGCAACATCGCGGATCGGTCGCCTCGTGCGGGCCATAGTTGAAGCTCCGGCCGCTCACACCGCCTCCAGCGGCAGCTTCATGAGTTGCTCATCTTTGAAGCCAAGCTTGCGCTGGAACGAAGATGCCTTGGCCTTGTCGCGCGGCACCGCGCGCATCATCACAATCATCGCGGCCAGCTGCCGGGTATCGCACGACGGGCAGTGCGGCGCGATCCGCCGCTCCTCGTCGTTGGGTGTGTTGAAGTCGTGACCGCAGGCTGCGCAGTGCCAGAGCTGGCCGTCGGGCGCGTCGTAGTTGACGCCGGCCTGGAATGCATAGGGCATCGGGTCGGGCGGCGTGAGGCGGAACATATCCAGCTGCACTGCATCGCCGGTCTCGACGAGGATGCGGTCGTTCTGCTCGCTCCAGTAACTGCCGTCAGCATCTCGCCCGACCGGGCCAAGCGTGGGGAAGTGGCTGTCACTATAGCGCTCGATGGACTCGAGACGGAGATAGACCACCGGCTGGTGGTAAATGATCAGCACGTCGCCGAGCAGATGGAAGTAAAACGGCGCGCTGATGCCGCGCACGCGATAGGGGCCGCCGTGCTCAGTCGTGAGGTGGTTCCCCGCCTGGAGGCCTAGGCTGGCTTGGTACATGTCCATCTGGTTTCTTCTTTCGCTCATAGCGGCTGCGGCCGCGCGGCAGAACGGGCATGCCGCGCAGCAGCTCGCCGATGGGATCGGGAGGAGGCGGGGGATCGTAGCTATTCGCGATCCCCCGCACGAACAGGCCGGCGACTGAGAACGCGGTGCGCGCTTCGGTGCCGGCCAGCAGACAGGTGTTAAGCACCCAGCCTCCCAATTCGGCGAGCGCGGCCTGGCGCTGGGCAGGATCCTCCAGTCGCGCCCTGACCGCCTCCTTGTTCATGGGGTCGATCACTTCTGCCTCCGCTTCTTTTCGCGCCGCTTCTCGCCGCGCGTGCCGGCTGTGCGGTTGCGGCGCCTTCTTGCCGTGCTGTGCACCTCAGCCAGCTCCCGCACGAGCGCGCCCTGATCGATGAGCGGGCCGATGCGGTTCGCCTCGGTCAGGATCGCGTCCAACTCAGGAAACGCCCCGTCGGGGATTGGCGCCTCGCCGAGGCTGATCACCTTGGCCTTCT
>LJCR01002258.1 GCA_001399705.1 Kouleothrix aurantiaca | reverse complement strand
ATCTCAACTGTTGCGCGCCAGGAAGCCCAGCGCGGCAATGCGGAATAAATCGGGCTGTTCGTTCATCACCGGATGGTTGGCTGCTGGCAGAATGCACAGCTCGGCGCGCGGCATGGCCCGGCGCATGGCCACCTGCTGATCGACGTGCCCAAACTGGTCGCGCTCGCCGGCGACGAGCAGGGTGGGCGCGGCGATGCTGGCAAGCTGCTCCAGCGTCAGGTCGGGCTGGTTGGGCCAGAACTGCATCATCTGGCGCATCAGCGTTTGCCAGTAGCCCGGCGCGTGGTGGGCGTCGTGCAGCGCCTCCATCTCGGCGGCCCAGTCCGGCAGGCGTGTGGCAATCCGCTCGGGGTTCATTTTCGCCAGCATGGCCAGGGTGCGCTCGTCGTTGGTGAACTGCGCGCCGGCCAGGATCAGCGAATGAACGCGCTCGGGGTGCTGCTGCGCGAAATACAGCAGCGTGATGCCGCCATCGCTGAAGCCGCAGAAGTGCGCCTGCGCGATGCCCAGTGTGTCGAGCAGGGCCAGCAGGTCGGCGGCGAGCTGGTTGTAGCCGGTGAAGGTTCGTGCCGCGCTGGTGCGGCCGTGGCCGCGGTGGTCGTAGGCCAGCACGCGGTAGCGCTCGGCAAAGGCTGGCAGCACGCCCGCCCAATCGGACTCAATCGTGTCGAGCGCGCCATTGAGCAGCACCAGCGGCGGCGCGCCGGGCGGGCCGTGCAGCTCGTAATACAGGCGCAGATCAGCAATTTCGGCAACGGGCATGTGGTTTCTCGCGGTCTTCTGGCGCAAGCGTCAGGGTATTCTAGGCGATGCGTATAGGTGTGTCAATGCTTGGCGAGATGACGTATTTGTATAGTACTATCGGCTTTGCGTGAACAAAATGTCAAGCACGGCGGCGCTTTTTTTGATACAGTGGCAATGTCCATTCCACCACCACATTCTTACCATGAGAGGAGGTGATAGGTAATGCAATACGTTCGCCCAGAAATCCTGGAGACCTACACCGAGGAGGAGTTGGTCGAAGAGGCCGCCGTGTGCGTCGTGTACGGGGGCGTCGGCCCGATCGGCGTCTAATTCTTTGCGGTGGAACCAGTCGGGCAGCTTCGCACTATTCATTCCTGCCCGCTGCCCGACTGGTTCCACCG
>LJCR01002257.1 GCA_001399705.1 Kouleothrix aurantiaca | reverse complement strand
AGGCGAACGCACGGCGTGTGAGTCGAAGTATGTATTGACGTTCCCCTGATATCTTGTTATATTATTATCAATGTAACAATATATCAGGGGACTTTGTATGCCACAAGCGAATGAACCCGCGCCAGAACTCGTCGTCGAGCGCATTCAGGTGGGCGTGCGCCTGGAAAAGCGCATGGTGAAAGTGCTGAAGGGGCTGGCCGAATACCTCGACCTTTCGCTGGCCGACCTGCTGGAAGGTGTGGTGATGCACGCCTTCGCGAACAGGCCGCCGTTTTCTGACACCACGCTCCAGCGCATTGAGCAGCTGAAAGACGTGTACGGCATGGCCTATGGCGTCGAGATGAGCCACCGCCTGACCGAAGCCGATGCGCCCAATGAGTAAAGGAGCGGGTGTGGAAGCAAGGGGTGCCCTGCGCGCGAGCCGGTCGGCGCGCATTCGGCTCGGCGCCGCGCCGTCGGCGGTGTTCCCGCTGTTCACGCCCGAGGGCGAGCGGCGGTGGGTGGAGGGTTGGAACCCCGAAAGTGTGTACCCAGCCGACGGCGCAGCCGAGCTGCACAGTGTCTTCCTGACTCACAATCACGCCGCGCAGCCAAGCATCTGGGCGATTGTCGGGCTGGATGCTGAACACTTTCGGGTGAGCTACCTGCGCGCCGCGCCGGACTCGCACGTGGCGTTTATTGCGGTGGAATGTGTGGAAGACGGGCCGGGCCGCACGGTTGCGACGGTGAGCTACACCTTCACCGGGCTGAGCGCGGCGGGGAATGACTACGTGGCAGGCTTCACGCCCGAGCACTATGGCGAGTGGATCGGGCAGTGGGAAGTGGCGATCAACCGCTACCTCGATTCCCTGCGCCATGCCTCAAAAATGGCGTAGTGGTGTCGCCCAAAGCGATGCTGCTCAGCGTGGAGCTGGCTCGGCTATAATGGCGAAATGCAGAAAGCACTGGACACTGAGTCGATCCTGCTTGCCACGCGCCTCATTCCGCCGCCGGCACGCGCGACGCTGATTGCGCGCACGCGCCTGCTGGCCCGCTTCGATGCGATGGCCGATGCGCGGCTGCTGCTGGTGTGCGCGCCGGCCGGGTTCGGCAAAACGACGCTCGCCGCCGCCTGGTACAACGCGTGGTTTGCACCGCCCGAAACA
>LJCR01002254.1 GCA_001399705.1 Kouleothrix aurantiaca | reverse complement strand
GCACTGGATTGAGAGAACGCAGAAAGGAAACCCTATGCCACGAGCAAAGCAGACGGCGGCTGCGCCGGGAGATCACGATGAGCACGAGGAGGCAGCGCCGCCGGTGGCGGCGAGTGAGGAAGCACCGCCGGTGTCCGAGGCAGCCAATACGAAGCCGGCCAAGGCTGTGCCGGTGGTGACGTTTGAGAGCGAGCACGCGAGCCTGATTGTGTACCGCAAGGGCAAGAAGGTCGCGATGTTTGTGGGCGGGCGCTTTGCGACAAGCGACGCCAGCGCAATCGAAGCGCTGCGGGGCAGCGAGCTGGTGCGCGAGGTCGGCGGCGATGACTGAGGCGGAGCTGGCGGCGCGGCTGGCGCGCGACCTCGGGCCGCTAGCTGCGGATGCGGAGTGGAGCGCGACCGCGACCGCAGGGCAGGCACAGGGCCACTACACGGACGCGATCAGCGATGCCAAGGCAGTGCTTGGGGTTGATGGTGCGCTGGCTGATGCGACGCTGTCGAGCAATCAGCTGCTGGAGCTGAAGGCGCGCGCGCTGCTCGGGTGTTTGGAGCGCCTGGAGCTGCACTATACCACGCTGGTGGATAGCAGCGCGGGAACGGGCGCGGGTGCGCAAGTGCAAAAGCTCAGCCAGGTACAAGCGGGCATTGCGCGGGTGCGTACACGGCTGGCCACTGCGGTGCATGCGCAATCCTCGGTGGCGACCGCGCCGGCTACTGGAGTCAATGTGCGCGGGCAAAAGCGGCCGGATTACTCGCTCGGCGAAGGGAATGAGGAAGCATGACACTCGGGCGGCGCATCTCTGCCAATAGCCTGCTGCGCGGTATGGCTTGGTCGGGCGCGTTTGCGCTGGCTGCGTATGATGGCGGCGCGTTTGTCGACCTGGCCGATCTTGGGGGCGCGGTGTATGGCGCTGCGGGGCTGGGGCTGCCGGCGATTGCGCCGGTGGTGGCGGCTGGCGCGCTGCAAGAGGTGGAGATCGGGGATCGCACGGTGGTGCTGGTCTGCTCGGCGGCTGATCGGGCGGGGCTGATGTCCTCGCTCTATGCGCTGCTCGCGCCGGATCGCGCCGGCGTCGCTACGCCAAGTGTGCCGGCGATTCTGCGCTACACGCGCGGCGCGGAGCTGCTGGATCTGCGCGTGTAGCGC
>LJCR01002253.1 GCA_001399705.1 Kouleothrix aurantiaca | reverse complement strand
GGGCGTGAGCGGCTCGATGTAGGTTGCGTCGGCGAACTGCGGGTCGGTCATGATCGTGGCCGGGTTGGAGTTGACCAGGATCACGCGATAGCCCTCGCGGCGCAGCACCTTGCACGCCTGCACGCCCGAGTAGTCGAACTCACACGCCTGGCCGATCACAATCGGCCCCGCGCCGATGATCAGGATGGACTGTATGTCTGTGCGTTTCGGCATTCTACCGTCCTTATTTTTTGCCACGAAGACTCAAAGACTCGAAGAGCTAGATGACTACGCGCCTGATACCATTTTTCATGAGCGGTACGTTGAAATTCATCAGGAAACCAAGCCTTTTATGTGCGAGCTTCAAATGGCTCATTATTTGAGCCATATATACTGGATGCATCTGGTCAGTAGCCTTTAACTCACAGATAATGAGGTCTTCCACCAAGAGATCGAGCCGCAATCCTTCTTCAAAGACAATACCATCATACATTATTGGTAAGGCAACTTGTCTTTGGCAACGCAACTTACGCTTCGTTAGCTCATGATACAGGCATGCTTCGTAGATACTTTCCAGAAGGCCCGGACCAAGCGCTTTATGAACAGTGATAGCTGCATCAACGATTATTGTTGCGATGTGCTCTTCTTGTGGCGAAAGAGATCGTTGCATCCGAACTCTCCTTCGAGTCTTCGAGTCTTTGTGGCTATTATTTATTCGCCTCCATCAGCGCGACGAATTGGCCGAACAGGTACGATGCATCGTGTGGGCCGGGCGCGGCCTCGGGGTGGTACTGCACGCTGAACGCGCGCAGGTCGGCGGCACGCAGGCCCTCGCAGCAGCCGTCGTTCAGGTTCGTGTGCGTCACCTCCACGCCATCGGGCAGCGTCTTGTCGTCCACCGCGAAGCCGTGGTTGTGGCTCGAAATCTCCACCCGCCCGGTGTCGCTGAAGCGCACCGGCTGGTTGCCACCATGGTGGCCGAAGCGCAGCTTGTAGGTGCTGCCGCCCAGCGCCAGGCCCAGGATCTGGTGGCCCAGGCAGACGCCAAACAGCGGCTTTTTGCCCAGCAGGTCGCGCACCGCATCGACCGCGTAGGTCACGGCGGCGGGGTCGCCCGGGCCATTCGAGAGAAAAATGCCGTCGGGGTTGAGCGCAAGCACCTCGGCGGC
>LJCR01002252.1 GCA_001399705.1 Kouleothrix aurantiaca | reverse complement strand
AAAGTGCCCCCGTGCAGGCCAGCCGCGTGCTGGGGCCGCTGCGCGACGACTATGTGGCGCTGCTCGGCGAGCCGGGCGCGCTGGTGGTGGCGGGCATCAAGGTCGGCAGCGGCTACGCCTACCTGAGCACCAGCACGGTGCCATTCAGCAATGCCGGCCTGCGCGACGAATCGAACGCGGCGCTGGTGCTGAATATGCTGCGGCGCGTGCCGCCGGGCGGGCGCATCCAGTTCGACGAATTTCACCACGGCTTTTTCACGCCGCCAAGCACGCGCACGATTGTGTTTGGCAGCCCGTGGGGCTGGGCGGCCGCCTACGCCGGGCTGGTGCTGGGCATGTATTTCGTGCTGGGCGGGCGGCGCTTTGGCCGGCCGGTGCCGCTGCGCGAAGAAGTGGTGCGCCGCAGCAGTGCCGAGTATGTGGAAAGCATGGCTGGCCTGTTTCTGCGCGGCGGCAAAGGCGGCTTTATGCTGAAACACTATCGCGACGCCTTTAAGCGCCGGATCGCGCGCCGCGACGGCATCAACCCGCAGCTCAACGACGCCGACTTCGTGCGTGAGCTGGCCCGCGCCCGTGAGATCGACGAAGCTGGCCTGCTGGCGCTGCTGGGGCGGCTGCGCGCCGAAAACCCCGCCGAAGCCGAGCTGGTGCGCGCCATTTCCGACGCCGACGCCCTGGCGGATGCGATTGCGCCGCGACGCTAAGGCGGAATGACGACCGACAACTGACGACCAAAAAGGTCACCACAGAGACACAGAGGCACGGAGGTTTTGAGTTAACGGATTGCAGTTTGCAAGTTCTCGGTTCCGTGGCGCTTCTCACCCTTCGTGGCTTCGTGGCTTCGTGGTTCTGTTCTTCGACCCTGCGTGTCTTGGTGTCTTGGTGGTTTCGGTTCTTTGGTTCCGCGGTTCTGCGGTTCTTCTCGCCTTTTGTGTCTTGGTGTCTTGTTTGTTATAGTTCTTGGTTCTGCGGTTCCGTGGTTCTTTGGCCCCGCCCGGAGGCATAATGTTTGACCTACTCTTTCCTGGCCGCAAAGAGATCGAGGCGCTGCTCAAGCGCGTGGGCGAAAACCCGCTGCTGGCCGCGCTGCTGATGGTCAGCCCGCTCGACGCCTTTCGGCTGCTGAATATCATGCCGCAGTTTCTGGC
>LJCR01002251.1 GCA_001399705.1 Kouleothrix aurantiaca | reverse complement strand
CAACAGACAGGATGACAAGATGACAGGGTGAAAGGGTGACGGGGTGATTGTGGAGCGGAGGACCGAGAACCAAGAACCGCAGAACCACGGAACCGAGCACCGACGCCTGTGGCAGTATGCAATCGGCAGGAGGCAGAAACCTGCAAACCTGCTACATGCAAACCTGTAACTCCAAAAAAACTCTGTGTCTCTAACACGAAAATAGAACCAAGAACTAAGAACCAAGAACTGTTCGCGTTCTATTTTCATCCATCAGGGTGCGGCGCAGCCGCATGGACATCTGTGGTGATTTTTCGTCCTTCGTCGTCCCAATCGTAAATCGTAAATCATAGGGTATAATCGCGCCAGAGGCAGCGAGTTCACGTAAAGGACACCATGATTCGCATCACCATTATTGGCATGGGCTTGATCGGCACCTCGCTTGGCATGGCGATACGCAACGCCAGCGAAAAAGAAGCGCCGCTCGGGCCAACCGTGAACGGCCAGACCGTGACCTTTAGCGTCACGCCTCCGGCGAGCGGTGGCCTTGCCTCGACCATCATCCTGACGGGCACCATCGCGCCGAATGCGCCGCAGAACACGGCCCTGATCAACCGCGTAACAATCAGCAGCCCGAACGAGCCGGTGGACACCACCACCCAGTCCAACAACCAGGCTGAGTGGACCGTCACGACGCTTGGCCCGGCCGTGCTGACCACCAACATCACCCCGGTGCTGTTCGCGGCCCCGCCCGGACGCGCGTTCAGCCTGACGCTGAACTACGCCAACACGGGCCAGAGCGTCGCCGATGGCGTGCAGGTCAAGCTGGCAGTGCCGGCAGGCGTGCAGATCACCAGCGTGAATTCGGGCGGCGCAACGCCAACCTTCTCGCTGCCGGTGAACGGCCCGACCACGCTGACCTGGACGGTCGACCAGCTCGACGCAGTGCAGAGCGGCGCGATCTCGGTCTCGGGCAAGGTGCTGAGCACCACGCCTGAGGGCACCTCAATGGTCTTCACTTCGACGGTGTCGAGCACTACCAATGGCGTGGCGAACGCAACTGACAGCGCGACACTGAAGGCGGAGTTCATCAAGATTTACATTCCGATCGCGCGGATTGCCCGCCCGTAATCGTAGTGTAGTCTAGTCGGTCGACGTGGGCGCGGGGG
>LJCR01002250.1 GCA_001399705.1 Kouleothrix aurantiaca | reverse complement strand
GGCGAACACCGGCTACCTGTCGATCCTGCCCGTCGACCAGGGCATCGAACACTCGGCCGGCGCGTCGTTTGCGCCCAACCCGCAGTACTTCGACCCGGCAAACATTGCACGGCTGGCGATCGAAGGTGGCTGCAACGCCGTCGCCTCGACCTTTGGCGTGCTGGGCGCGGTGGGCCGCCAGTTCGCCCACAAGATCCCGTTCGTCGTCAAGATCAACCACAACGAGTTCCTCACCTACCCGAACAAGTACGACCAGATCATGTTCGGCACAGTGAAGCAGGCCTACGAGCTGGGCGCGGCGGCCGTCGGCGCGACAATCTACTACGGCTCGGCCGAATCGGCCCGCCAGATCATCGAGGTTTCGCAGGCGTTTGCGCTGGCGCACGAGCCGGGCATGGCCACGATTCTGTGGTGCTACCTGCGCAACCCGGCCTTCAAGACCGGCGGTGTCGACTACCACGTCTCGGCGGACCTGACTGGCCAGGCCAATCACCTGGGCGTCACGATCGAGGCCGATATCATCAAGCAGAAGCAGCCCGAGAACAATGGCGGCTACAACGTGCTGAACACCAAAGAAAACCCCTACGGCAAGACCAACAAGAAGGTGTACAGCGAGCTGAGCAGCGACAACCCGATCGACCTGGTGCGCTACCAGGTGGCGAACTGCTACATGGGCCGGGTCAGCCTGATCAACTCGGGCGGCGCGTCGAGCGGCGCGACCGACCTGGGCGAGGCGGTGCGCACGGCGGTGATCAACAAGCGCGGCGGTGGCGCGGGCCTGATTTCGGGCCGCAAAGCCTTCCAGCGGCCCATGGCCGAGGGCGTGAAGCTGCTGAACGCCATCCAGGATGTTTACCTGGCGAAGGAGATAACGGTCGCCTAGCGCAGCTTCCCGGCTAAAGTATCCACAGATTACGCAGATGACACAGTGTGCGATACGAAAGAGCGAGCTCGCATCCCTGCCATCTGTGTAATCTGTGGGCCATGCTACGGTGACGCGGCGCTGATCGGCAGGTACATCTTCCACGGGTCGTCGTTGTGGATGGTCTGCACCAGCGTTTGCGCCACGCCATCCGGGCCGAAGAATTGCAGCTCAATCGTTTCGGGCTGCTCGGTCTGCGTGTCGTCGAGAATGGGGATGCTGAGCGT
>LJCR01000225.1 GCA_001399705.1 Kouleothrix aurantiaca | reverse complement strand
TTCATCCAAGCGCAGTTGCTCGTATCATTTCCAACGTGGTCGGCGTATGCCTCAGCTTGGCTTTTTATCAAAGCTCTCGCCCAACACGCGCTTGCAGCGGACGCCGCTCCGCGTCGAGCGAGATCGGGCGTTTTTCAGCGCCAGTTTCTGCTACAATGTGCTTGCCATGTACCAGCAGCGGCGCCGCTAAAGCGCAACCCGTTGGGCGGCTTCCGTCATCTGCGACTAACACTACCTACACATTTTGCATGGTGGTCGGCCACGTTTGTAACGAAAGGAAAACGCCCACAATGAGCGATGTTGACAAAGCCCTTGCCTCTCAAATGACTAATATCCAAGCAAAAACCGGAAAATCGCTTGATGAGCTGTACGCCGTCATCCAGCAGAGTGCGTTCACGACTCATGGCACTATTCGCTCTTTCCTCAAGGAGACGTTGGGTCTGGGTCACGGCGATGCGAACACACTCACGACTTTCTACCTCAAGTCGGCCGTTTCCCCGAATCCGCCACCGCCAATTCCTGATGGCGATGTCCTGGCCAGCATCTATCACGGCTCGAAAGCAGCACTCCGCCCGCTGCATGACGCGCTTATGAGTGCGATCAACGATTTCGGGCCGTTTGAAGTCGCCCCGAAGAAAGCCTATGTCAGCCTCCGACGGAAGAAGCAATTTGCCATGATCGGACCGTCAACACAGACTCGAGTCGAGGTCGGATTAAACATGAAAGATGTTGCCCCTACGGCACGCCTGATCGCGCTCCCCGCCGGCGGGATGTGTCAGTATAAGGTCAACATTTCGGAACTCGCGGAGGTTGATGCCGAACTGCTGGCGTGGATCCGCTTCGCCTACGATCGGGCCGGCTAGCTACGCGGTTCAGTGTCGACCGCGATCAATCCGCTGTGAACCGCCGAACACGCGCTTGGTGAGAAATCCTCCCGTGGAGTGATTTCTCTGGTGGGGAGTCACGCCCCAGCGTGATGGACTGTTGCAGCGGACGCCGCTTCGCGTCGAGCAGATCGGCGTTATTTTCCAAGCCGGTATTTTGTACAATGTTGTAGTCATTTATCAGTGGCGGCGCGGCTGATGCGCAACCCGTTCGGCGGTTGTCTCCCGCCAAAGATTGTTCAGCAGCCAAATCATTTCGTCTCCTTACGGCTTTCGTCTGCTCCCCTGCTCCTTACGCCGCACGCCACTGTGCTATACTTTTGCCATTGCGATCGTGCTGAGCAGAATAGCTGTATGCCTCGGATTAGCACTTTTTTTCGGCATTGTGATCTCGATGTACTTATAACGGCCACCAGCCTCCTCATTTCCATGCTGAATATAATGGCTTTGAGCCAATACGAAGCGATGCCATCTATTTCCGCTCAGCGCACGTCGAAGGCGGCACTATTGCGTGGCCCAATGGGGCAGATTCGGTGCTATTTTAAAGTGAATTCGTGTAGAATGCCCTTCCGATCTTGGCGGCGCGCCGCTGACGGCAATTCGTTGGACGACGTTGTGCATGTAAATGCTCGTTGATACCCGCTGTACGGCCAGAGCACACCTCTCATGCTAGACTATGAAGGGCTCAGGCAAGGGCACGTGGGGGTAGAAAGGTTGGTATGTTCCAGTATACTCTGACAGGTGTCAGCAGGTTCCGTATTTGGTGTATCCTGTGTTACTGCTTCACGCTCCTGTGTGCGGGCGGCGCTCCCGTTCATGCAGCGGCAGGTCATCAAGCGGATTGGGCCGCGATTGACCAGTATGTTGAAGCAATGATGCGCGCGGACCGCGTTCCTGGTGCGGCGGTCGCCATTGTAAAGAACGACTCGATCGTGCATCTCAAGGGATTTGGTGTCGCTGGTCCAGATGGTCAGCCGGTGACGCCGCAAACACCGTTTTTGCTTGGCTCCATGAGCAAATCGTTTACGGCCCTCGCGATCATGCAATTGGTTGAAGCAGGCAAACTCGATTTAGACGCACCCGTGCTCCACTACCTGCCGTGGTTTCGTGTCGCGGATCCATCTGCCACCGCTCGCATTACGCTCCGCCATCTCCTGCATCATACCAGCGGTATTCCAACAAAGGCGCCACGGGCAGAAGGTGTGCCGCTGACGCTTGAAGCCCACGTTCGTGCGCTCCAGACAGTGCAATTGCAACATGAGCCAGGGACGTCCCATGAATATGCGAGTCCTAATTATCAAGTGCTCGGTGCTATTATTGAGGCAGTCACACAACAATCATTTGGCGATTACATTCAGCAACACGTTTTTACACCGCTCAATATGCACCAGAGCTATGTCTCCTACCCAGATGCACAAACGCAGGGTCTCAGCCAGGGGCATCAACTGTGGTTTGGGTATCCTATCGCCGCTGATCTGCCCTACGAAGTCGATCGACAGCCGACGGCCTCGCTCATCGCAAGTGTTGAAGATTTGGCACGCTACGAAATTGCTCAACTGAATGGCGGGCAAGGGGAAACGGCACGCGTCTTGTCCGCAGATGGTGTTCGGCAATTGCATCACCCCGTCGCACCCGGAGAAGACTATATCTATGCAATGGGCTGGCGAGTCGGTACGATCCATGGAGTCAATGCCGTCCATCATGGCGGGGTGTTACCAAACTATCGTGGCAAGATGGTACTCTTACCAGATACAGGCTGGGGAGTCGTGGTGCTAACCAACGTTTCGAGCTTTGTTGGCCGCCCCACCAGTCATGATCTGGCTGATGGGATTGCAACCATGCTGGTGGGCGGCGCGGCAGCACCCAGCACGCTGTCACTGAGCCGGCTGTATCTTCTGCTGACGATCGGGTTGCTCCTCATAACTGCGAACCAGGTGAAAGACGGGCTCCTGGTTGGTCGCTGGCACGCGCGCGTCAGGCCTCACCTTGGCAGCAGGTCTACATACATTCGGCATATTGTGGTGCCGATAGCGCTGGAGCTGGCGATCCCTATCGTCTTGGTCGTTGGATTACCGTATGTCTTAGGATTTTCGTTGCGCACATTCTTCCAGCAAATTCCGGATCTCAGCAGCTGGCTGGCGCTGACGGCGGGACTTGGCTTCACCATCGGAATGCTCAAACTGGCACTGATTGGACGATCGCACCTGCGTCAGCGACACGCTGGCGTACCTAAATAGCTTCGCGCCACTCGATGTTCTGCAACGAGGCACTCCAAGCGAGGGCTGTGGTGAGCCCATAAAACTGGGTTTTGCTCAACTTCCGTGCAACGGCAAACCAGCCTGGATATTTGGTATGCGTAATGGTTTCTGTACCCTTGCTTGAAAAGCAACTACTCTAGAAGCTAGTGGTGTGTTTCCTTGCCTGTTTGCCTCTGTGTTTTTTTGGACTCACGGTGTCTGATGTGCATCTGGACTCACAGACGCTGAGCGTCTCTGCTCACGCTTCAGCCCGAAGCGCGATGCTCGAGTACGGGCCGGAAGTCCGACGGCTGATCGACACGACGAACACGTAGGAAATGATCATGATCCATACTCATTTGTGTGACCTGCTTGCCATCGACCATCCTATTTTGAATGCACCAATGGGCGGTACAGCAACCGCTACCTTGGCTGCTGCCGTTTCAAACGCGGGCGGCTTTGGCATGATTGGTGGCACAAGCCCTGGTGGGCCAGATTGGTTACGTTCGCAGATCCGTGCGGCTCGGGCACAAACCAACCGGCCATTTGGCGTCGGCTTCATCTCATCATTTCCAAATATCGACGACCTCGTACAGGTTGCCCTTGACGAGCAAGTCGCAGCGATCAACCATTCCTTCGCCGATCCTACGCCCTATGTGGCAGCAGCCAGGGCACGCGGTATACGGGTTTTTGCCCAGGTGCAGAGCTTGGCCCAGGCGCAGCGTGCGGCCAAAGCAGGCGTGGATGCCATTATTGCTCAAGGAACTGAGGCTGGTGGTCACACAGGCACTGCTGGTACGCTAGCCCTGCTGCCAGCAGTGGTAGATAGTGTGGGCGGCATTCCTGTGCTGGCGGCGGGTGGAGTTGCGGATCGGCGTGGGCTGGCAGCAGTGTTAATGCTCGGAGCAGCGGGTGCCTCGTTAGGCACACGCTTTGTCGCCAGCGACGAGTGGGGTGGTGGCGATTGGGAGCAGCAAGCCGTGCTAGACGCTACCACCGACGACACAATCCGCACATCTCTCTACGATCAGATTCGTGGCGCGGCTTTCCCCGCAGATATTGCCGACCGTGTCCTGCGAAATCGGTTTAACACCGCCTGGAATGGCCGCACAACAGCGATTACGGAACAGCGAGCTGATCTACAGCGCCAGCTGGAAGCTGGGGCCAAAGCTCTCGATAAAGAGGTGGTGGATATTAGCGCTGGCTTAGCGGCCGGGCTGATTCGCTCGCAGGAACCGGCTGGTTTGATCGTCCAACGTATTGTGGCCGAGGCGGAACAGGTGTTGCAGCGCTCTGCCACATTGCTGCGCTCTGGATAGATGTTCGCAGCTGGCATGCCTATGGCCTCCTATCTGAACGTAAGCAGCCCTGCTTCACCCGCCAATACAGCACTGCTGAAACCAGAAGGAGTTGCAGTGATAACACAGCGCGCCTCCTCACGCATTGTAAGGAGGCGCGCTGCGCGAATTTCAGCCCGCTTAGGCACCAGCTGTGACAACGGCTGGTCGCGTGCGGCGGGTTGCCACAACGCGGTAGATCGTCATCGCCAGCACGCTCAGGCCGGTGCCCGCGTACATCAGCGTCGCCCAGATCGTGCTCGTGTCGGTGCCAGTGACCACGCCGTGCCCGAGCGCCAGCACAAAGACGGCAAAGCTCAGGAAGTGCAGCATGCGCCAGGTGCGCGCCCCGATCCAGCGCCGCACGTAGAAGCTAAACGTTACCAGCGCCATTGCGTACAAGGCCACCTGGCCGAAGCCGACCCACAGCGGCATAAAGCTGCTGGCGAACGGAATCAGGATCTGCGGCAGCGTGTAGCCAATGTAGCTGTCGGCCAGCAGCACCAGCGCGTGCAGAACGGCAAAGGCCCACCCTAACAGGCTCGCGTGCTCGTGCAGGGCGCTCGCGGCCGGGCCGCCGCGCCACAGTCGCGCCGCCTTCCT
>LJCR01002249.1 GCA_001399705.1 Kouleothrix aurantiaca | reverse complement strand
GAGCGCGGCGCGGCGCGGCCACTCGGCGGGAAGGAGTTGTACGAGCGCGCCAGCCCACAAGAGAGCGCGGGCAGAAAGATCAGCAGGGTGTGCGCGGGCGCCAGCCAGCGCGCCGGGGCAGAATCGGGCGCAGCAGCGCGCGCCAACGTGTCGGCGGCCAGTGCCAGCGCATAGGCGGCCAGCCCCAGGCCGGCGCGGCGCAGCAGCGGCTTGCGCGGGTTGCGCGCCAGCAGGTACAGCCCGAGCCACCATGCCAGGCTGAATGTTCCAATGTCGAAAACAAGCATGTATGCGTTCTGGTCGGCTAACTGATGCCAGAGATATACCCGATGCCGCGCGATTCGTCAACCGTAATCGCCAGGAAAATAAAAGCCACAGAGAACACCGAGGTCACTGAGTTTGTTTATTCTCCGTGACCTCGGTGCACTCTGTGGTTCAATTATTCGCTTTTCATCACTATCTGCGAAATCTGCGGATGATCGCGCTTACGCTTTGCGCGCCAGCCGGCGCAGCCCCACGTACTCGGCCAGCCCAATCAGCGCGGTCAGGTCGGCCACCCCTGCGACCAGCCAGCGCCCGCCGACTGTGAGCGCAAACGGGTTCGCGGCGACCACCACCACGCTGGCGAGCACCCACAGCGCGCACAGCCCAATAATGATCTGTGCCGCGCGTGGCCGCAGCTCGGCGCGCCATGCCTCGTAGGCAATCCACGCCGCCGCCAGCAGCAGATCCGCGCCCAGCACCTTGAGCGCGAAGGTGCCGCCCAGGCCCATAAACTGCGCCAGCGGCGCGGCGTCGATCAGCAGGAACGCCCCGCACAGGCCCGTCACGATTGCGTCGGCCTGGAGCGCGCGGCGAAGCAGGTTCGACTGTGCGGCGGCGGGGGTAAATGTCGTGGTTGCCATAGTTGTTTTCCTTTCTGTTTGGTGTGTCGGTTCACGCCCTGAGTGTAGGCCGTCGCGCGCTGCCATTTCAAGGAAAAAGACTGCCAATTGGTGCCAATTGCGGGCATGTGCGGCTAAATCAAATACGTTTCGAATAAGAAAGCCAGAAACGTTTACCACTGAGGCACAGAGGCACGGAGGGCTTCAGAATGAACAAGGTTTGGTGCCCTGGTGGTTATTTGAGCTGAGAAGAAAACGAAGCCCGT
>LJCR01002248.1 GCA_001399705.1 Kouleothrix aurantiaca | reverse complement strand
GCGTGGTGCTGGCCGTCAAGGCCGAGCCGGGCCAGCATGTCGAGGCCGGGCAGGTGCTGTTCCTGATCGAAGCGATGAAGATGGAGAATGAGATCACCGCGCCGCACACTGGCACGATTGCCGAGGTGCGCGCCCAGGCCGGCCAGGTGGTCGAGGCCGGGGCGCTGCTGGCGACCTTTGCATCGGCAGGCTAAATCCAGTGCATTTTAGATAGCCACAAAGACTCGAAGACGCGAAGATTTCGTGATCACTATGCGCTTTGAGTCTTTGTGGCGATTATGTTGCGTCCTGTTGCCACAAAGACACGAAAGCTCGAAGATGCGAAGCTTACCTATAGGCTTTGAGTCTCCGATTCTTCGTGGCAAACGTTCTCTCGCGCACTTTTTGCGTCTACCAGAAAGCCGATTGCAATGAGCACGCCCCTGCCCGAATCGTTTCGCCACCTCAACGAGCTGGTGGCCGCGCGCCTGCCCGAGCGCCCAAAGCTCGCGGCCATGTTCGCGCGCTGCTTCGCCAACACCTACGAAACCACCCTGCGCCCGCAGCCCGACGGCACGACCTTTGTGATCACGGGCGACATCCCGGCGATGTGGCTGCGTGATTCGGCCTGCCAGCTGCGGCCCTACCTCGCGCTGGCCGCACACGATGCCGCCCTGGCCGACATGATCGCGGGCGTGATTCGCCGGCAGGTGGCGTTTGTGCCGCTCGACCCGTACGCCAACGCCTTCAACGAAGTGCCGAACGACGCGCACTACAGCGCCGCCGACCAGAGCGACATCGCGATTCACCCGCAGGTGTGGGAGCGTAAGTACGAGCTGGATTCGCTGTGCTTTGTGCTGCAGCTGGCGTGGCTGTTCTGGCAGGCCACCGGGCGCACCGAACATCTCGATGGCGAGTTTGCGCGCGCCGCGCACGCAATAATGGATCTCTTCCGCCGTGAGCAGCACCGCGCCACCGAGTCGACCTACACCTTTCTGCGCGAGAACTGCCCGCCAACCGACACCCTCACGCACGGCGGGCGCGGCGCACCCGTAGCCGAAACTGGCATGATCTGGTCGGGCTTTCGCCCCAGCGACGACGCCTGCGAGCTCGGTCTGTTCATTCCGGGGAATATGTTTGCGGCCGTCGCGCTGGGCTACCTGGCCGAGAT
>LJCR01002246.1 GCA_001399705.1 Kouleothrix aurantiaca | reverse complement strand
GAATTTTGTTCGCCAGCAGGTTCCGGCGCTCGCGCTCGACGCGCCGTCGGGCTTCAGCTGGCTGCCGCTCACGAAGTTCGAGCTACAGATCTATTCCATCCGCCACATTCAGCAGCACGCCGGCGAGCTGATGGAGCGCCTCGGCCCAGGCGCGACTGGCCTCGACTGGGTTGGCACCTATCGGGGCGAGTAGGTTTTAGCCACAGAGAACACCGAGGCCACAGAGGGTTTTGAGTTGCAGGTTGGAAGGTTTGCATGTGTGCAGGTTGCGGGTTCCACGTTGAAATCTAGAACGTTGCAGGTTGCCTGGAGTTTGGAGTTTAGGTTCACCCTTTCATCTTGTCATCTTGTCGTCTGTTCACCCGTTCGTTCCCGCTAACTGCCCGGCTCTTGGTTCTCGGTGCTGCCTACTCGTACAGCGACTCAATCGTCACTGCCGCGCCGCCCGCGCCAGCCGAGCGGTACGCCGCGTCGAGCAGCTCGACCGCGCGCCAGCCAACCTCGGCAGGTGCGCCATTGCCTGCCCGGCCCAGCACCATATCCACAAGGTTGCCCGATGTCATAAAGCGCTGGCGCGCGCGCTCCTCGTCGGGAACGGGCGGCAGCTCCTCGACAGTGCCGTCGGCGTGGCGAATCGTGGTGGTGCCCGCGACCATATCCATATCAATCGCGCCGCGCTCGCAGTGAAGCTGCAAATCGAGCTTGTGCTGGAAGGCGTTGCCGCTGCCACCCACCGAGCCAAGCGCGCCGCCCTCGAACTCCACCGCCATCGCGTCGACCAGATCGACCGCGAGCCCGTGGTTGCGCATCATGCCGACGACCTGGCGCGCGCGCAGACCAGCCACAAAGAAGAGCAACCCGACCATATGCGTCATTTGCAGGTGGCCCTGCCCGCCGCCCGACAGCGCGGGCTGGCTGTAGACCGCGCCGGGGCCGTGAACCGGGAAGATCGGCGAGCCAAACTGCGGGCTGCCTTCGCCGCGCAAAAACTCCACCACCCGCGACACCATGATGCAGTTGACGTACTGCACCGCCCCAAGCTCGCCCGAGCGCATCACCTCGCGGGCGCGGATGGCGTGCGGCGAGTAGGTGTGCGGGTAGCCAATGCTTAGCTCGCGCCCGCTCTCGCGCGCCAGCTCGCTCAGGTCGCGG
>LJCR01002247.1 GCA_001399705.1 Kouleothrix aurantiaca | reverse complement strand
CCTCGCAGCCGGGCAGGCTGAAACCCTGCAGAAACTCGCCGCGATACAGCGCCGCCGCCTGCTCGCGTTCGGCGGTGCCACCTCCACGCGCCAGCCGCGTGAAATCGGCCAAATCGATTCGAACGCCGCTTGCGCGGTTCCACTGGATCGTCTGGCGACTGATCAGCAGCGACTGGGATGTCACATCGTTGAGGGCGGCGCGAAGCTGTACCAGTGTCTGGCTGAGGTTGCGCAGCGCCAGCTCGTCGCTCTGCTCGGGCCACAGGAGCGCCGCAAGGCTGGCGCGCGTGTGGGGCTGCGCGGCCTCGGCGGCCAGGTAGGCCAGCAGCGCGCGCACCTTGTCGCTGCGAAAGCGGACCGGCGACCCATCCGCCGCTTGAACTGCAAAAGTACCCAGGAGCCGCACCGTGACCGTGTCCATTATGATCCTTCATCCTCGCCGTTGCAAAAAGTGAGAGCAAACCGCCGCAAATCTCGCGCGTGATCGCAGTCTGATCGTAGTTTGATCGTAGTCGGCGGGTATACTGGCTCCATCGAACGGGGGCGTTTCTGAATGGAGGAGCGACCGAATGGAGCACACACCACTTACCCATGACTACCACGCCTTTTTGCTGCGGCTGTGGCGCGAAGACGCAACCGCGCCCTGGCGCTGCTCGCTGCAAACAGCCGACGCTGCCGAACGGCGGGGCTTCGCCGACCTCCAGCAACTGGTGGCGTACCTGCTGGGTCTGGCCGACGAGGCCGGCACGCAGGCACACCGCCCACCAGGGCGGGAACCTCCCGCCTGACAGGCACGATGCGCTAGAACCAGGCTGATCGCCGCGCATTGTACCGCAAACCGACAGCCCGTGCTCGGCCCGCCCGAGCGTTGTTGATGATTAGCAATGTGTAAAAACAGGAGTGTATCGTGGGGATCCCTTTCATATTCCGCAGTTCATTCTGGCGGGTGGCTCTGGTGCTGCTGATGCTGCTGGCGCTGGCAGGCGCGCCGCAGCACGCGTCCGCCGCTTCAAGCTGCACGGTGGCGGCGAGCGGCGCAATGTATCGCACGATCCAGGCAGCAGTGGACGACAGCAGTTGCAGCACGATCGACGTGGCGGCTGGCATCTACACAGAGAACGTGACGATTAGGCGCGATGTCATGATCAATGG
>LJCR01002245.1 GCA_001399705.1 Kouleothrix aurantiaca | reverse complement strand
GGGCGACCACGCCGCGCTGGCAGATGCGCTGATCGAGCTGCTGAGCGACGCGGCGCTGCGGCGGGCCTACGGCGAGGCCGGGCAGGCGCACGTCGCCCAGTTCGGCTGGGACCGCGTGGCGGGCGTGTTTCTCGAACAGGTCGCGCCGTTTGTGGCGCGCTAGTGGTGCAGTTGGCTCGATTGACACTTTGCGTGTGCCATTCTACAATGCAATCGATTGCAAGAATGCGTGAGGGCCCATGAGCGCGAAGCCAGTTCAAACCCTTGAAGATATCGCCCGGCTGGCACATGTCTCACGATCGACGGTTTCGCGCGCATTGAGTGATAGCCCGCTGCTCAGCCAGAAGACCAAAGAACGCATTCAGGCGATTGCCCGCGAGCACCACTTCCGGATCAATGTGTCGGCGCGCAACCTCAGGTTACGCAACAGCCGAACCGTCGCGTTTGTTGCGCCAATTTACTCGCCGTCGTTTTTATCTACCGAAGATGTTTTTGGCCTGGAGATGTTGGGTGGCATTGGAAGTGGCCTTCGCGTCTTGGGCTACGATTGCCTGATCATTCAGAGTGACCCGCACGACGCCACCTGGGCGCACGACTACCTGGACAGCGGGCGCGTGGATGGGTTCATTCTGCTGGCATCAAACCTCAAACCGTCACACATTCAAACACTGGTTGAGAATGAGGCACCATTTATCGTGTGGGGCGCTCCAGTCGCACCGTTCGACTACTGCACGGTGACGGGGGACAACAGTGCTGGCGGAAGGCAGGCAACCGAGCACCTGATCCGCACTGGCCGGCAGCAGATCGCATTTCTTGGCGGCCCGGAAGCGAGCGTGACGATCCGGAAGCGCTTCAACGGATATGCGCAAACGTTGCAGGATGCTGGACGGAATGTCGACCCCGCTTTGGTGGTGTACGGTGATTACTCGTATGCGTCTGGGATTGCCGCCACGCAGCGCCTGATCGACCAAAGCCCTGACCTCGATGCCGTCTTTGTCACAAGCGACCTGATGGCTGTCGGCGCGATCAATGCGATTCAAGCCAGTGGCAGAAGGGTTCCCGATGATATCGCCGTGGTTGGATATGATGACCTTTCGATCGCCAGCTATACAACGCTGCCGCTCACGACCATACGGCAAAACATTCCACTGGCC
>LJCR01002244.1 GCA_001399705.1 Kouleothrix aurantiaca | reverse complement strand
CTCCAGCACCGGCCAATCCTGCGTGCTCAGCTCCTGCACATAGGCGTTGTCGGGCTCGAAGGCGAGCTGCTGGGCCGCGCTCGCCGCCACCACACAGCGCCGCAGCCCAACGAGCGGGAACAACACCGCCAGCTCGTCGTCGCTCAGCGGGCGGGCGCGGTCGAAGGCGGCGACGAGCGGCGCGGCCTCGTGCAGCGGGTCGCGCGCGCCGGTCAGCGCGGTTTCCGACACGGCCACGACCAGCTCACCCACCGCATAGCTGTGCATCACATCGCCAAAATCGATCAGCCCACTGATCGCGGGCGGGTCGGTGGCGGGGTCAACCAGCAGGTTGTAGGTGGTGATGTCGTCGTGGATGACGGCGGTAGGCAGCTGCGCGAGCAGCGGCGCGGCCAGGCGCTCATGGAGGTCGAGAAAATAGTCGAGCAGCTCGCGGTGCGCAGGGTCGGCCACATGTTTACGGAAGGCGCGGAGCACGGCGGGCGCGTGGCGCAGATCCCACTGGCTGGCGCTGGGCGCGTCGGGCGGCGGGCAATCGCTTAGCAGCGCGGCCAGCCGGCCAGCGAATGCGCCAATGGGTTCGAGCAGCGCGGGCGCGGGCAGGCCACCCACGCGCGCCAGCATCTCGCCGGGCAGGTAGGAAAGCAGCCGCACCGGGTAGTTTTCGCCGTCGCGCAGCACCGTGGGCATAGCCGCGCCGTCGAGCGTGGGGATGAGGCGCGGGGTGGGGAAGGACAGGTCGCGGGCGGCGAGGTGCGCCAGCACGCGGGTCTGCAGCGCCAGCTCGGCGGGCGGCGTGGCGTGGTTGGCGATCTTGAGCACAAACTGCTGGCCATCGCTGCTCGTCACGGCGAAGTTTTGATCCTGAAAGCTGCCGAGCGGCTTGAGCGCGGCGGCCGCGATGCCATACTGCTCGCGCAGGATTGCGCGCACCTCGCCCTCGGGAAACTGCGGGCAAACCATCTGCTGCTCGTCAAACATGCTCATGGCGCTCCTTCTTCTGCTGCGGCGCGCCCACCCGCGCCCGCGCGCATGATACAATAGCTCGGCCGAACGCATGGAGAAGGAGCACCCGAATGACTGCGCCACACACCATCGAGCTGCGCACGCGCGCGGTTGGCCCCTGGCCGATGAATACCTACGCGCTGATCTGCCC
>LJCR01002243.1 GCA_001399705.1 Kouleothrix aurantiaca | reverse complement strand
CAGCTCGCCGCGCAATTACCCACCACGTCAAGCGCGGTGGCAAGATCTGGATCCGAATCTTTCCTGACAAGCCAGTTACTGCCAAGCCGGCCGAGACGCGCATGGGTTCCGGTAAGGGCGCAGTCGACCATTACGTCGCCGTCGTCAAACCCGGCCGCATCATGTTCGAGCTTGGCGGTGTGCGGCCTGAGATCGCCCAAGAGGCGCTCAGCCTGGCCGCGCAGAAAATGCCGATCAAGTGCAAAATCATTGGCCGTGAGGATGTGGAGGCCGCCGAATGAACACCGACGAGCTACGCAACCTCGACTCCGAGAAGCTGCAGAGCCAGCTGAAGGAGCACTACGAGGAACTGTTTAACCTGCGTTTTCAGCAGGTTATGGGCAAGCTGACCGCCAGCGGCCGCCCGCGGATCGTCAAGCGCGAGATTGCGCGCATCAAGACGATTCTGCGCGAGCGCGAGCTTGGCCTCTAACCACCAGGAGAGCGAAGATGGCCGAACAACGACGCCTGTACAAAATTGGCCGGGTGGTCAGCGATAAAATGGATAAGACAGTGGTGGTCGCGGTCGATTACCTGCGCCCGCACCCGCTGTATCGCAAGATCATTCGCAAGACCAACAAGTTTCACGCGCACGATGCAAGCAACCAGTGCCATGTCGGCGACGTGGTGCGCATCGGCGAAACCCGGCCCTTGAGCAAGACCAAGCGCTGGGAAGTGATTGAGATCATTCAGCACGGCGAGGAGAATTAGCAATGGTTCAGCAACAAACTCGCCTGCGCGTTGCCGATAACACCGGCGCGAAAGAGATTATGTGCATCCGCGTCATGGGCGGCTCGCGCGTGCGCTATGGCTTTGTGGGCGATGTGATTATCGCCTCGGTCAAGGAAGCGACGCCGGGCGGCACCGTGAAGAAGGGCGAGGTTGTGCGCGCTGTTATTGTGCGCACGGCCAAAGAATATGTTCGCCCGGACGGCTCGCACATCCGCTTTGACGACAATGCGGCGGTGATCATCGGCAAAGAAAACAACCCGCGCGGCACGCGCATCTTTGGGCCGGTGGCACGCGAGCTGCGCGAGAAAGCGTTCATGAAGATTATCTCGCTGGCGCCCGAGGTATTGTAAATCAGCGATTGGCGGCTTGCAGGAAACATCTGCAA
>LJCR01002240.1 GCA_001399705.1 Kouleothrix aurantiaca | reverse complement strand
GAATACACAAAGAAAGCAAACCACTCTGCCAAAGTCTCAGCGTACTCACTATGCACGTTATGGTCATTAATGGTATCAGCCATATTGAAAATCTTCGTGCCTTCGTGGTTTGGTTCACTCTACTCCGAACGCAGCGCAACAATCGGGCTGAGCCGCGCAGCCGCGAGCGCCGGGAAGAAGCCAAACGCGATTCCGATCAGCGAGGACACAACCGTCGCCAGCATGATCGCGCCGAGCGTGACGGTGGCGCGCGCGCCTTCGGCCTGGAACACATTCAGCAGCACGAACGTGCCGCCCTGCGCGAACAGAAAGCCCAGCGCAATGCCGAACGCGCCACCCACCAGGCACAGCACAATCGCCTCGATCAGAAACTGGAACATGATGTCGCGGCGGCGCGCGCCCACGGCCTTGCGCAGGCCGATCTCGCGCGTGCGCTCGGCCACGCTCACCAGCATGATGTTCATGATGCCAATGCCGCCCACCAGCAGCGAGATGCCCGCCACCAGCCCGAGAAAGGCGTTGAAGCCGGTGATGATGCCGTTCACCTGGTCGGCGATCTGCTGCGGGTTGAGCACGGTGAAGTCGTTGTTCTGGTAGCTCAGGCGATGGCGCGCGCGCAATGCTTCGGTCACCTGGCGAATGGCCGGGTCGATCTGGTCGCGGTCGCGCGCCTTGATCACCAGGAAGTCGACATCGACTTTGGCCGAAACCTCGTTGCGGAACAGGCGGTCGCGCGCAGTGCTGTAGGGCACATAGATCGCCTGCCCGGGGTCGCCGCCAATGCCGATGCCGCGCTTGGTGTTGAGCACGCCCACAACCTCGAAGCCCACACCATTGATGGTGATGCGCTGACCAACCGCGTCGGCGGACTCGCCAAACAGCTTTTTGGCAACTTCGCCGCCCAGCACGGTCACACGCACGCTGTCGCGCTCTTCGTCGGCAGTGTAGAAGCGCCCGCCGCCCAGCTTCTGCGGCAGGATGACGAAAATGTTGGGCGTGGCGCCGCTGACCGAGTAGGTATATTGCCGCCCACCGGCGCTCACCTGCGCGGAGCGGCCGATCTGCGCGGCCACGCCCGTGGCGGCCGGCACCGCGCCCGGCTGGGCCAGTGCGTCGGCGTCGGCGGCGGTGAGCTGCGGGGCCTGCTGCGCGCTGAC
>LJCR01002241.1 GCA_001399705.1 Kouleothrix aurantiaca | reverse complement strand
GGCCAACCTGCGCGGCAGGAGCTCACGCTCGCAGTCGTCGGGGATGCCGTGGTCGCGGAAAAAGCCGTGCGCCGCCGCCGACCGATCGCCGCGCAGGTTGGCCTGCTTGAGCACAAAGCCGCCCGCCCGCGCCGCCCGCACCGGCAGCACCCACAGCCGCTGCGGTTCGGCTTCGTACAGCATCACCACGCTCTCCATGCCGCCAAAATAGCGCTCGTAGCACGCCGCATTCAGGCGCAGGTTGCCGCGCACCAGCCATGCGCGTGGCTCGTCAGGCGCTGCGCTCATGCAGCACCTCGCCCGCGATCATGTCGGCCACCTGCGTCACTGCCTCGCGCACTGCGGGCGTCATATCCAGCCCGAAATCCAGGCTGGCGATCTGGATCAGGTAGACACTAATGTCGGTGGGGAAGCGATCTTTGTAGATCATCCGCCCGACCGCCAGCGCGTGCTGCCAGCGGAAGTTATGCAGCGACAGGTTGCTTGGCGGCGGCAGCGTTTCAAGCTGGTCGCCCGGCACGCGGTAAAGCGTCCCCGGCGCCGCGCCCGTCTGCGCCGCGTCAACAATAATCACGCGCTGCATGCCTTCCAGATGGAACATCACGTCCATGCCGCCTGTGCCCGCGTCGATCAGGCGCACATCGGCGGGCAGCTCGCGCGATTGCAGCTCATGCACCACGCCCACGCCCGCGCCGTCGTCGCTTCGGTTGGTATTGCCACAGCCAATCACTACAATCATCGTCGTTCCGGGGGTTGGGAGATGGGGGATGGAGGATGGGGCGAAACTACCATTCCCCATCCCCTACCTCCCATCCCTGCTCTTTACGGTACCTGGAAGCGCGCCAGCTCCTTGTCGGTCTTCGAGTCGTGGACGTGAACGGTGCAGACCAGGCGGGCGTCGAACGAGCGCGCGCAGTGGCCGACCTCCACCGGGTCGGTTGGGTCGGCGATGGGCGCGCCAATCAGCGATTGCTCGATTGGCCCGAGGTTGCCGCCCAGGTCGCGCGGGCTGACGTTGATTGTGGTTGGGGCCATCATCTGGTAGTTTTCGATCTTGCCGCCCTTGATCTTCACCCAGTGCGCCAGCGCGCCACGGATTGCCTCGGTCGCGCCCCAGCCCTCGCCGTCGGTTTCGCGCGGCTTGATGTAGAACCTGT
>LJCR01002239.1 GCA_001399705.1 Kouleothrix aurantiaca | reverse complement strand
GCGCAGCCGAAGGGCTGCATCGCCAGCGCATTGTCGGGCGGGAAATCGCCCCAAGCCGGGTGCGGCGCGGGCAGCCGAATTGCCTCGCGCCAGAAGGGCAGGGCGCGCACCGGCAGCGGCGCAGCTACCCCTTCGCCGCCCAGCAGCACAATCGCCCGCCCGCCGCGCGCGATCCATTCGCGTACCCCGCCATCCCACGCTGTGCTGATCAGCAGGGTGCCAGCCGGGAGATGGGAAAAAGCAGGCGCGGTGGCATTTGGAGCGCCTTCCTGCCATGCCCCGCCGATGCCCGGGGCGATGCGCCCGAAATCGCGCAAGCGCCCGGCCGGGTCGTGCAGCGCGGTTGCGCCAGTGCTGCGCCACGGCTCGCGCGGGAACACCCACAGCGGCCAGGAGTTGCGCGCCTGTGTTGCGTCAATCGTTACGTCGGCGCTGAGCGTGGCCTGGCGCGGCGCGCTCAGGTAGGGCGTGGCGAATTCGGCCACGGCAAGCTCGCGCAAGTCGCCGGGGGCGAGCGCGAAGGCAGTTTCGTGCGTGCCCTGCGCAAACGGCGCGCTGCCCGCAAGCGCCACCTGCCAGCGCAGCCGCGCCGCGCTAGGCGCCGCGCCATAGTGCGAAACGATCAGGTGGGCGCGCACTGCCGTGCCAGCCGGGTAGCTCCACTGGTCCCACGGCGCGGCGCGGTCTCCACCCGCCACCCACTCGCGCCGCCGATCCCAGCCGGCCAGCAGCACTGTGTTGCCGTTGAAGGCGCGAAACGCATCCAGCTCGAATTTCAGCCGGTTCTGTGCATCCCACATCCCCGCCGTGCTGATGGGCGTGTCGGCCTCGCCCGTGACGACATAGCCGCCAATTTCGTGAAACAGGCGCGTTTGCTCGATCGTGTATTTGCGGTGCCACAGGCCCTGCGCCGCCGAAATGCGCTCCAGCTCGGCAGCGTGCGCATCCATGCCATTGGCGCGCAGTCGCGCCGGCTGCTCGGGCAGGTCGTACTGCCAGCGCGCGCCTTGCAGGTTAACCGCTGGGTCGGTGCTGGCCCACCACGGCGTGGCATGCGCCATGCTCTCGCCCTTCGATACGGCCTCGGGCCTACTCAGGACGCGATTTTCGCTTCCTGGTTCTGCGGTTCCCGGTTCCTGGTCCTCGTTGCCTGGTTC
>LJCR01000224.1 GCA_001399705.1 Kouleothrix aurantiaca | reverse complement strand
CAGGTGGCCGTAGCCCCCACACAAACGCCACCCGCAGCGAGGTCAGCATGTCGTCGGCGTTGCGGTCGAAATACAGCCACCACATGCTCAGCACAATCAAGAATGCACCGGCGCTGATTTCAAGTAGCTCGCCGCCAAAGCCGCCTTCCTGCGCCGCCGACTGGATGCCCAGTGTGGTGGACAGGATCGACTCGCCCAGCACGATGATCGTGAACAGGCCGTAGCGCTCGGCAATATGGCCAGGGTGCCATGTGGTCACGCCAGCGCGCTCGGCCCAGATCGGCACGGCCAGCTCGGCCAGCGCCAGCAGCACAATCAGCGCCAGCGGGAGAATTCGCACGGTGCGCATGGGATGCTCCTTCGTGGCAGGTGCGCCGCCCAACCAAAGCGCGGGCGGCGGCGAGGGATCTGCTGCAGGTATTGTACCAGCATCGTGGCGCGCCTGAACGACCCTGCTGCGCGTGCATGGCTAGGCTCACACGAATAGCCACCGAGCACACCGAGAGCACAGAGAAAAATGCTCAAACTCAGTGTGCTCTGTGCTCTCTGTGGCTTGGCCCAACACCGCAGAACGGAAGCTGCGGCAAGCCGGTGTGGTATACTTGCGCCACCAGCAACACACAGCAAGGAAGCAGCGCAATGCACTATTCTCCTGGCGCACTGCATATGCACACGACTTATTCCGACGGCTCGGGCTCGGTGGAGGACCTCGTGCGCGCGGCGCGCGGCGCCGGCCTGGAGTGGATCATCCTGACCGACCACGACACGCTTGGCGGCAAGCACTACGAGGGCTGGCACGACGGTGTGCTGCTCGTTGTCGACCACGAGATCACGCCCGACCGAAACCACTTCCTGGCGCTCAATGTCGACGAGGTGGTGGACAACACGCTCGCGCCGCAGGATTTTGTCGACGAAGTGTATGCGCGTGGCGGCTTTGGGATTATCGCCCACCCCGACGAGCATGTGAAAAACGACTTCAAAGACATCTATCGCTGGGACGACTGGGCGGTCGATGGCCCGCGCGAGCGCGATGGCCGGCCGGTCGGCATCGAGCTGTGGAACCACCTGAGCGACTGGGGCGAGCACCTGACGCGGCGCAACAAAGAGCTGATGTACTTCTTCCCGCAGCTCGCGCTCCATGGCCCCACCAGCGACACGCTGGCGTGGTGGGACCGGCTGAACATGGCGGGCAAGCGCACCTTCGGCGTTGGCGGCATCGACGTGCACGCGATCAAGCGCAAAGCGCCGTGGGGCGAGATCGAGGTCTTTCCTTACCAGTGGACCTTTGGCACGCTGACGAACTACCTGCTGCTCGACGCGCCGCTGCCCACCGACGTATCTGCTGCCATGAATCAGGTCTATGGCGCGCTGGCCGCCGGTCGCTCATATTTCCTGAACCGGCGCGACGGCACCTGCCCGGCGCTTGGTTTCTACGCCGAACAGGGCGGCCAGCGCTGCGAAATTGGCTCCAACCCGCGCCTGCGCGATGGCGCGCTCGCGATCACCGCCGACGTGGGCAGCGCCGCCGAGCTGCGCCTGATTGGCAATGGCCGGCTGGCCGCGCGCAGCAACCGCGCCTTCCGCTACGACGTGCGCGAGCCGGGCGTGTACCGCCTGGAGGCCTCGCGCAAGGGCCGGCAGTGGCTGTTCAGCAACCCGATCTATGTTGAGGAATGACGCGCAGGAGTCAGAAGGCAGAAGGCAGAATGTTCTTGGCTTCTTGAAGCCTTTGGGAAGAATTAAAGCAGCTTAATCGATGCCAAAAACGCCATAGAGGCCGTATATGTTTTCCGCGCATAGCGCGGAAAACATATACATAAAAAACACTACCTTGCTGCCGCAGGCAAAAAGAACGACGTCCGAATATACAATAGCGCAACAGCCTGACCTATAAGCGTTTTGCCGGCACGTGCCGGCGAAAGCGAAAAATAGCCAACCTCAATCGACGCCGATTGCAACAGCGGAGCACCCGATGGACAACGAACGCCCCCATACAGGCCGGCTGCGCTCGCAGCGCGCCGCGATGGTGTTCGCAAGCCTTGTGCTGTTGGGCAGCCTGGGGCTGTGCCTGGCTGGTGGCGTGGCCTTGTGCCTGCGCAGCGCGACGCTGCCAAACATCGCCCGGCAGCTTGGCCCGGTGCGCGTGGTGGCGCACGAAACCGTGCTGCCGCAGTGTGCATTTGGCATGCCCTGCGCCGCGCCGCTGCGCTCGTTCCGCCCAGCCGAGCAGCGCTACTATGTCGTGTGGCTGATGGTGCGCTGGCCCGGCTCGCCGCCGCTGATTCACCGGCTGCTGGCCCAGCCACTTCGTAGCTGAGAGAAAGAACATCCCATGAGTGACCAATCGCTTCGCGACGACCTTGTTCGCCTGACCTCGGAGCTGATCGCCATCCCCTCCACCGACGACCGGCCCGACCAGCTGCAGGCGGTGATCGACTATGCCGAGCGCTACGCGCAGGCGCTGCCGGGCGTGTTTGTGCACCGCGTCGAGTACGAAGGCAAGCCCAGCCTGATCGCCACACTGCGCGACACGCGCGCGCCGAAGTTCATGCTGAACGCACACCTCGACGTCGTGGCCGCGCGGCCCGAGCAGTTCAATCCCACCGTGCGCGATGGCCGCATCTATGGCCGCGCCAGCCAGGACATGAAGGGCTCGGGCGCGGTGCTGCTGCGCCTGCTGCGCGACCTGGCCGCCCAGCCCGCGCCGCCCGACGTGGGCTTTATGTTTGTGAGCGACGAAGAAATTGGCGGCGAGCGCGGCACCGGCTACCTGGCCGAGCAGGGCTGGAGCTGCCAGTTCTTCCTGGCCGCCGAGCCGACCGACATGCAGATCTGCTATGCGCAAAAGGGCGTGCTGTGGGTCGAAGCGACGCTGCCCGGCAAGCCTGCGCACGGCTCGCGCCCGTGGGACGGCACAAATGCGATTGCCACGCTGCGCGACGGGCTGGTGGCGCTGGAGCAGCGCTTCCCCACCCCCGACGAGCCGGCCTGGCTCACGACCGTGGTGCCAACTGTGGTGCAGGGCGGCGCAACTAGCAACCGCCTGCCGGAAGACGTGCACATCATCTTTGATGTGCGCCACGTGCCCGACGAGCAGCCCGACCAGATCATCGCCGCGATGCAGGAATGTTTCGACGGCCCGGTCAGGCTGGTGCGCGGCGGCTCGCCACTCAACACCAACCCAGCCGATAGCTTTGTGCAGCAGCTTGCCGCCGCCTACCAGGCAGTGTCTGGCCAGCCCGCGCTGCTCTACCGCGAGCATTTTGCGTCGGATGCGCGCTTCTACAGCGATCTGCGCATCCCGGCGGTGTGCTTTGGCCCGGTGGGCGCGGGGCTGCATTCCGACGAAGAGTGGGTGTCGATCGACAGCCTGGTCGAGCTGTACCACGTGCTGGCGCGCTTTGTGGCGGAGTAGCAGTAGGCAATAGGCAGTTGGCAGCTTGCAAGTTCTGAATGTTGAATGTTGAGTTTTGAGTTTGCAGCGTTCTGCCACTCAAAACCTTTGCGCCCTTTGCGTCCTTTGCGGTTCAAATTCGGTCGTCCGTCGTCCGTCGTCCTTCGTCCGGATGGAACCCGCGCCGCCCGCGCTACGTCTGATTGCATAGGCGCGCTATTGCGCCAGTGAAACTCGTTTATATCAAGGGATACTACCGATATGCAATCGCAATGCTCTGCCGCGCGCCCGCTGGCGCTCCAGATCATCCTCGAGGCGCTGGCTGGCTGTGCGGCCGGAATCGTGTGCGGCGCGGCGCTGGGCTTTGTCGCCGCGCGCCTGTTTGCGGGCGGCAGCGGCGGCTGGGGCGACCTGATCGGCGCGGTGCTTGGCTCGATCGTGGGCTACACCCTCGGCGCATCGCTGGGCGTGTGGGCGGCGGGCCGGCGCCTGGGCGGGCGCTCGACCTACTGGCTGAGCCTGCTCGGCAGCATCAGCGGGGCCGCGGCGGTGCTCCTGCTGGCCGAGCCACTGCGCCTGAATGCCACGCCGCTGCTGCTGCAAAGCGCACTCGCGCTGATTGTGCCGCTCGCCGCCGCGCTGACCATGAACATGGCCCCAGCTCGGCCTTCGCGCTGATCGCGCACTTCGCAACGTGTGGTATCATACGGCACGGCGCGCACCGAGCACGCCGTGCCGTTTCTGATTGAGAACGTGATCATGCCGCACACACACTGCAGCATTCTGCCCCCTCCAGCCACCCGCTAACTGGCGGGCAGGCTTCTCGTTGCCGCTTCAGGCCCTTCCCGGCCTGCGCTTTGCGTTCCCGCGATCCTGCCTTTTGTTCGCCCTGTTGCTGAAATAAACCGGGCTTCGGCCGCGCCTCTGTGCGCTGGCCCTGCGCTGCCACGCGCACGCCCCTGAACAAAAAGGATCGAAATTCTATGCGCGGCAATCAAGCGTCACGCGGGCTGATCCTGATTCTGCTCGCCGCGATTATGTGGGGCACCGTCGGTGTCGCCACCAAATATATCTACCAGGTGTCGGGTACGAACGCGCTCTCGATTGGATTTTTCCGCCTGCTGATCGCCACGCCGGTGCTGGTGGCATTCTGCTGGTTCACGCTCGGGCGGCGCGCCTTCCAGATCGCCCGCCGCGACCTGCTGTTTATGATCCTGCTGGGCGGCGCGATGGCGCAGTACCAGGTGTGCTACTTTGCGGCGATTGCGCGCGTGGGCGTGGCGATCGCCGTGCTGATCACCCTCTGCACCGCGCCGGTGATGGTGGCGCTGTTCAGCGCGATCATGCTGCGCGAGCGCCTGAGCGGGCCGGCGCTGCTGTCGCTCGGCGCGGCGCTGCTCGGCACGGTGCTGCTGATCATGAGCGGCGGCGGCGCGAATGTCGCGATTGTGCCGGGGCAAACGCTTGCGGGCGTGCTGCTGGCGCTGGCCTCGGCGCTGGGCTATTCGACCATTGCGCTGTGCACGCGCACGCTGGCCGGGCGCTACCACCCGCTCCAGCCGATCACCGTGGGCTTTGCGGCCGGCGCGCTGCTGCTGCTGCCGGTCGCGCTGGCCAGTGGGCTGGTCGTTTCCTACCCGCTCGGCGGCTGGCTGGCGCTGCTGCACCTGGGTCTGGTGCCAAC
>LJCR01002242.1 GCA_001399705.1 Kouleothrix aurantiaca | reverse complement strand
GTTGACTCCTACGCGCAAACGCCTATATGTTGCGCGTCCATGTGTTGAGGGTGCCGGTATCATCAGCGCGTGACACATTCAGCCACACCTGATTAAATGCGCCACTGCCATCGGTGTAGACCGTCCACGCGACGATGTGACACGATCCATCGGGATTGACTGAACCAATGAAGGCGGGGCAAACGGTGCCATTGCCATCGGTATAGCGGCAGGGGTTGCCGAGTTCGGTATCGAGTGCATCATTCATGGGAACCCTCCTAACTGATGCCAATCCACGGTACGTTGGTGGAGTTGGTGATTGAGGCCGGCGTAATACTACTTGGCAGGCTGGTTTGCCCGGTGAGGATCGTGCCCATCCGCATCGTCGCGCCGGTCAAGCCAATACTAGCGATGTTACTGATAATCGTTGGTCGGTGCAGCGTGATACTGCCGGTGCCATTCCAGAGAAATGCCACCCACACAAACACATCAAGCCCGCCCGGCACCGTCGTCGCAGATGCCATTGCGCACGCCTTCTGCCCGTTCGTTGCCCATGCCGTGCTTTGATCGACCGATACGCCGAGGCGGGTGCCGCTTTGGTCGTAAATGCCGACAAAGTTCTGACCCGATGTACATGTTGTTGGCGCGATACTGATACTCAGCGTGATGGTGTTGACGACGATGGTTTGTGGTATGAGGATGCGCGCCAGTTGCAGCGTGCCCGCCCCTGGGGTGGTCGTGCCACTGACGTTGACCGGGTCACACAGCCACCCCAGGAAATTATGATGCGCGGGCACGACCACATTGGCTTGCGGTGTTGCGCGTTGAATTGGCATCGCTTATGCCTCCACGCTGTGAAACGCCTGCCCGGTCGTTGCGCCGATGACCGATACGGCGCTCGTCGGGCAGTAGTGTGGCGGGTTTTCGTAGCTGTCGCCCGGCGCAAGGCGGATGCTGGTTTGTGTTTGCGTTGCCGTGCCGGTGAAACAGATATAAAGAAAGCCGCTTGATTGATTTTGCACCAGCAGGTACTTGCGGCTCGAGTTCGCCGCCGCAAGCTGCTGCGCCGTGCCGCCCGTGGTCAGCGTGCTAGGGCGGTCGGTGGGCGTGCCCTGCGCCGTAATTGACTGCGGCGTGCCGCCGCTGATGCCCTGCACGGTGACGACATCGGCAGACGG
>LJCR01002238.1 GCA_001399705.1 Kouleothrix aurantiaca | reverse complement strand
TAGCTCCACCGAGGAGCCCGAAGAGGCATTCACTGGCGACGCGACGATCGAGGACTTGCTGTCGAAGTTTGGTGGCGCCTCAGGTAAGCGCGACCGCAAGCGCCGTACCGATGAGGAGGACGAGGGCGATTTTGAAGATCGCTACTCGCGGCGACAGCGCGACGCCATCCGCCGCACATTGCAGCAGCTGAACGACGACGAGTAAGAGCATTTACTGTTAAGGATGTGAGCCGGGGTTGGTGGGTGCCTCCAGCATCCGCCAGCCTCGGCTCAACAGTGTGCAGAGCCTGCATGTCTGCGCCTTTGTAAAGCCCCTGGCGCATTTGACAGCCCACTCCGTTCCTTTGTATAATGGCGCGCAGTGTGTTTTGCCGGCAGTCGGCACGGATAACAACACGTTCTGGATACGCATATACCTGCATTGTGATGACACGTGCAGGCACGAGGTATACAATGCCGAAGCGAACTTGGCAACCAAAACGAATTCCCCGTCGTCGTAAGCATGGGTTTCTTGACCGTATGGCCACCAAAGATGGGCGCGCGGTCTTGAAGCGCCGCCGCCTGCGTGGCCGCTGGCGGCTGACCGTCAGCAACGAGCGCCGTGAAATTCGCCGTGGGCATCGTTAAATCAGTAGCCGCCCGGCATATACTCACCCGCTGGCGCTTTTAGTAGTGCTGGCGGGTATGGTATATGCGGCGCTGGCATACAATACATGAAGCGCGCGTATCGTCTCCGCCGTCCTGATCAATTCCAACGCGCGCGCCGCGAAGGCCGGAGCTGGGGTAGCTCACTCGTTGCGCTCAACGCAGCGAGCAACCGCCGCAGCGGTTCGCGCTGTGGTTTCGTAGTAAGCAAGCGCATCGGCAAAGCGGTTGAGCGCAATCGCGCACGGCGGCGGCTACGCGAAGCGGTGCGCCTGGCATACGACCACATCGCCCCTGGCTGGGATCTCGTCTTTGTTGTGCGAACCCCAGCTGTGGCAACTGTCGCATTTCCCGAACTGCAAGCATGCGTACAGCAGCTTTTGCAGCGCGCCGGCCTCTGGCGCGGCGAGCAAGCGGCAGGTGGCTAATACATCAAAGGGCTACCAATTATGGGTAATATCTGGACGATCTTTGTCGGTTTTCTCGAAAATGTCCTGCTGACCTTCTACACAT
>LJCR01002237.1 GCA_001399705.1 Kouleothrix aurantiaca | reverse complement strand
GGTCGCTTGTGTTCCCCGCCTGGCTCACCCGGCCGATCAAAGTCCTTCAGCGCGCGGCGACGCGCCTTTCAGCCGGCGACCTGAGCGCGCGCGTCGGGCTGCAGCGCCAGGATGAGCTGGGCGCGCTCGCGCAAAGCTTCGACCGGATGGCGCAGATTATTCAGTACAACACCAACGATCTGGAAGCGCAGTATGCCAGCGCATCGGCGGCGCGCGCCGCAGCCGAGGCGGCCCGCTGCGAGATCGCCGAACAGCTCGCCACCATCGAGCAGCAGCGCGCCATGATCTCCGAAATGAGCGTCCCAATTCTTCCGCTCAATGATCAGACACTGGTGATGCCGCTGGTGGGCGCGCTCGATAGCACACGCATCACGCAGGTGCAAACCCGTGCACTTCATTCAATTGAGAAATCGGCTGCGCACTATCTCATTCTCGATATCACCGGTGTTCCCGTTGTAGATACACAAGTTGCGGCGGGGTTGATGCAAGTCGTGCAAGCCGCACGTATTCTGGGCTGCGAAGTGATGCTCGTTGGGATCAGGCCCGAGGTCGCACAAGCGGTGGTGGGCCTGGGTATCGATCTGGGCAGAATCACAACGCGCAGCACTCTGCAAGATGGCGTTAGCAGCCTGCTGCGACGAATCTACCGTCAGGAAATGGCCTAATCACACGCGCCGGAAGGCAGAATATTCACGCGCCGCGATGCGCCCGCGACGATTGCCGATCGTGCTTGGCTGTGCGCAAAAAATGAACACGTTCTTCAATTTAACCAGCATCGTTGCAAAGGAACGGAACAATGAGGAAAAATCGGCTGTTTGCACATCTGCTGATCGGCCTGTGGCTGATCGCACTGGCGGGATGCGGGGCCAGCCCCGAGGCCAATCTACCGGCGGCCACGACTAAACCGGGGAAAACCTACAAGGATCTGGTGATTGGCTACGCGCAAATCGGCGCCGAGAGCGAATGGCGCACTGCCAACACCCAGTCGATTCAGGAAACGGCGCTGCAGCTTGGCGTTCAGCTCAAGTTTTACGACGCCCAGCAGAAGCAGGAAAACCAGATCAAGGCCATTCGCTCGTTTATCGCGCAAAAAGTCGATGTGATCGGCATCTCGCCGGTTGTCGAAACCGGCTGGGATGAGGTGTTCAAAGAAGCGAAAGA
>LJCR01002236.1 GCA_001399705.1 Kouleothrix aurantiaca | reverse complement strand
GCCGCCTCGCGCGCATAGCCCTGGCCCCACGCACGCGGCAGAAAGGCGTAGCCAATATCGGGCGCGTCGAGGGTGTCGCGTTTAATCAGGCCGCACATGCCCAGCGCCGCGCCGTCGGTTGTGCGCTCAACCACCAGCAGGCTGAAGCCGTAGCGCGCATACATGGCTTGCGGGCCATTCGTGATATAGCCAAGCGCGTCGTCGAGCGTGCGCACGCCCCGGTCGCCAATAAAGCGCAGCCACGAGGGTTCGTTCAGCAGTTCCAGCACAAAGGCGGCGTCGCTGTCGGCGAACTGCCGCAGGCGCAGGCGTTCGGTTTCCAGCACAGTCAGGGACACGCGTTTCTCCTCGTATAGCCACCAAGAAAGAAGGAGCCACAGAAAGCACAGAGATCACCGAGCCAAGTCTCCAAACTCGGCAGCCTTGTGCGTTCTGCGGCTCAGATATTCGTAATAAGGCAGTCCTAAGCGGCATTTCAGGCTTGGAACGCCTGAGGATACAGTGCAATATCCTATCCCCTAAACCCCAACTCCCATCCCCCGCGCTGCAGGCGCGCTACCCCTGCGCCACAATCCACTCAATCGTCTTGCTGGCCAGGCGGTCGAGCGCCTCAACCGACAGAGCAATATGCTCTTCCCTGGTGTCCTCGATCTTGTTGTGTGAAATGCCGCGCAAGCTCTGCACAAACAGCATGATCGTCGGCACGCCCGCGCGGCACACTTCTGCCGCGTCGTGGAGCGGGCCGCTCGGCAGGCGGTGCGAGGTGCCGCAGGTTTCCAGAATCGCCTGATCGCACAGCTCGATCAGGTCGGGGTGGAACGGAATCGGCTCGATGTTCCAGATCCGCTCCCACGTCACGTCGATCTTTTCTTCCTGGGCGAAGCGCGCGCTGGCATCTTTCGCTTCCTGCAGCATGGTCGCCAGCGTGCCGGGGTCGAGGTGTCGCTGGTCGAGCAGCTGCTCGGCGGTTTCCACCACCGAGGTGACGATGCCGGGCTTGCACACCACGCCGCCGCTGGTGCAGACCGCGCCATTGCCAGCGCGCCGCGCGATATCGCGGATTTCGAGCGCGAGCTTGGACGCGCCGGCCAGCGCATCGCGGCGCTTGTCCATTGGCGTCGAGCCTGAGTGCGCGGCCTGGCCCTTCCAGATGATGCGGTGG
>LJCR01002235.1 GCA_001399705.1 Kouleothrix aurantiaca | reverse complement strand
GCCGGCACCATGCTTTCCTACGCGCACCTGGTGCGCTGCGCCCAGGGCTACGAGACTGACGAGATGGAAGCTGGCGAGCTGATCAAGCCACACATCCACCACCTGCGCCAGAAGCTCGAGCCCGACCCGACTGCGCCGCGCTATATTCTCAATGTGCGCGGCAAGGGCTACCTGCTGTCGCCCGTCGGGGAGTAGGCGCTTACATAAACAAAGCAGCGCCACAATGGCGCTGCTTTGTTGTGTTTTCAAACATCCGCAGCCTGCTATTTCGTTTCTTCTCGCTGCCGCCCGACTACGCCGAATGGCCGCACACGTGGCCAGGCGTTGCCGGCAAACAGCAGCGCGCCCGTGGCATACAGCAGCCCGACAAGCAGCAGAAGCCAGCGCGCCATCGCTTCGGCTGGCGGCCAGGTGCTGGCAATACTTTGCACAACCCCAAGCACAACCCCACCGTTGAGCGCCAGCGCGCTCGCGCGCACCACGCGCTCATCGCCGCGATCGCCGCTGGCGTCCAGGCGCGGCAAGATCCAGTAGGCAACACCACACGCCAGCTGCACCGTCCATCCCACCAGCAGCATATGAATGTGCGCAGCGCGCAGTGCCCACAGCCATGGCAGCAGCGGGGCGCCTTTGGTAAACAGCACCAGCCCGCCAAAGCTATAGCCCAGCGCTAGCCACACAAGCGCCGTGCGGATCATGATCTGGCTCAGGCGCGGCATCGGCCTTGCTCCTTCATCAGCGCTTGCCTTTCACCCGCGGCCAGATCGCGGCCACATAGGCCCAGATCGCCAGCACCTGCAGCAGCGCGGCCGGCCCAAGCATCCAGCCGAACCAGGCACCCGGGAACCAGGCGTGCAGCGGCTCGAATACGGCGCGCAGCAGCAGGCCGCCGTTCAGCGCGCCATACGCGAACCAGCCCAGCCGCTCGTCGCCGCGCGTGCGCTCGCGTGAAAAGGGCGGGAACATCCATAGCGATACACCGCAGATCAGCTGCGTCACCCAGCCGACCATCAGCAGGTGGTAGAACAGCGGCGGCAGCGCGCCGATCCGCCCGTCGGGCTCCAGCGCCTGGTTGGGCGGCACGGCTGCGCCCACCAACGAGGCCGCCACCAGGTTGGCCAGCGCGGTGCGAATAAAGAAGCGCGCCTGAGTGTACATAGTTC
>LJCR01002233.1 GCA_001399705.1 Kouleothrix aurantiaca | reverse complement strand
CCGCCGATCTTGTCGCGGTGGTCGATCAAAATGGCACGCGCTACCCGGCCCTGCCAGCCGCCTCGGCCGCCTACCTCGCCACCTACGGGCGCGGCCAGCGCGGCGACCTGAGCCTGGAAGACGAGCTGCCCGCCGACCGGAGCAACAAAAGCGTGCCCTTTGTGTTCGACATCCCGGTGACGGCGCGCGGCCTTATGGTAATGATACAGGGCGCGCCGCTGGGCTGGCCGATCAGCCAATGAAACTTGTTGATGCTATAATGCTGCGCTATGGACAATTACGTAGTTCCTGAAGGCCCGAATTATATCGAATCGCCTTGGCCGGGGCCGCTCCGCGTGATGGTATGCGTGGGCTACAACCCCGTCTCGCAGCGCCTGATCCAGCGGGCCAGCTTTCTGGCGCGCGCGCTTGGCGGCGAGCTGCTGGCCGTGCACTTTCAAAGCGCCGAAAGCGATGTTCCCGGCTACCAGACCATGCTGCAGCGCAACCTCGATTTTGCGCGCGGCCTGGGCGCGCAGGTGCAGATCGAGCGCGGCGGCGACGTTGCCCAGGCGATCGCCCACTTCGCGCAGAGCAACCGCGTGACGCATATTGTGATGGGCGAGTCGGCGCGCAGCCGCCTGGAAGAAGTGCGGCGCGGCTCGCTGGTGCGGCAGGTGCTGAGCGCCAGCCGCGGCATCGACGTGTATATCGTGGCCGACCCGGCCTGAGGTTCTGCGTATGCCGAGCCTGCACAAGCACGCGCCCAACCACGGCGCAGCCATCCCCACCGAGCAGTTCTGCGAAACCACGCAGATGCGCTACCTCGCCGCCGGCGAGCGCGGCCCGGCCGTGCTGCTGCTTCACGGCTGGAGCTCCTTCAAAGAAATCTGGTGGTCGGCGCTGCAAGCCCTGGCGCCGCATGTGCGCGCCTTCGCGCCCGATATGCCCGGCCACGGCGGCACACCCCTGCTTGGCACCGTCCAGATGCACCAGGTCGCCGCGCGCGCCGCACGATTTGCCCAGGCGCGCGGCCTTGAGCGCCTGGTGCTGGTCGGCCACTCGATGGGGGGGAATATAGCGGTGGAGCTGGCTCTGGCCCAGCCGGCGCTGGTCGAACGCCTGCTGCTGGCCGACCCCGCCGCCCGTCCCGATGTCATGCCCGCCTTCACACGTTCCTACCT
>LJCR01002234.1 GCA_001399705.1 Kouleothrix aurantiaca | reverse complement strand
AAATTGTCCTCGGTCAACATCATGTCGGCCGCGCCCTTCGACACGTCGGTGCCGGTGATGCCCATGGCCACGCCGATGTCGGCAGCTTTGAGCGCGGGCGCGTCGTTCACACCATCGCCGGTCATGGCGGTGATTTCGCCATTGCGCTTGAGCGCGCGCACGAGCTGCAGCTTGTGCTCGGGCGCGACGCGCGCAAACACCGAGCTGCGGGCCAGCGCGGCCTGCATGCCTGCGTCGTCCAGGCGCTGCAGCTCGCCGCCCGTGATTGCTGGCACGCCTGCGGCCACAATCCCCAGCTCGGCGGCAATCGCCGCCGCCGTGATCGGGTGGTCGCCCGTGATCATGATCGCGCGGATGCCGGCGCCCTGCGCCTCGGCCACGGCCTGGCGCGCTTCCGGGCGCGGCGGGTCGATCATGCCGATGATGCCGAGCAGCACCAGTTCCTGCTCGATTTCCTCGCCCAGCCCGCCGCCCGCCGCATTGCCCGGCAGCGTGCGAAAGGCGACGCCCAGCGTGCGGAGCGCGTCGGCGGCCAGCTGCTCGATACGTGCGCCAATCGCGGCGCGCCGCTCGTCGCTCAGCGGCACGCTGGTTTCGCCCACGCGCTCGTGCGTGCAGCGCGCCAGCAACACGTCGGGCGCGCCCTTGGCAAACACCACCACCCGGTTGTCGTGCGCGCGGTCGTTGTGCGCGGTGCTCATCAGCTTGCGCTCGGAGGAAAATGGCACCTCGCCAATGCGCGGAAAGCGCTGGTCGAGCTCGGCGCGCGCCAGCCCGACTTTGCGCGCCGCCACCAGCAGCGCGCCCTCGGTCGGGTCGCCCTGGATGCTCCAGCGGCCATCCTGCTCGATCAGCGTGGCGTTGTTGCTCAGGCCGGCGGCGCGCAGCAGCTTGGCCACTTCTTCCAGCAGCGCCGGGTTGGAAACCGCCGCCCCGCCCTGCTGCACCTCGCCGGCCGGCTCGTAGCCAATGCCGGTGAAATCGACCCGCCCGCCAGCGGTGGCAACCGTGCGCACCGTCATTTCGTTTTTCGTCAGCGTGCCGGTTTTGTCCGAGCAGATCACAGTGGTGGAGCCAAGCGTTTCCACGGCGGCCAGCTTGCGCACGATCACATTGCGCCCGGCCATGCGCTGCATGCCAAGCGACAGCACAATCGTGGTGAT
>LJCR01002232.1 GCA_001399705.1 Kouleothrix aurantiaca | reverse complement strand
GCGCTGTTCCTCACCTACTATTTCACTGAATTGGGCTTTCAGATCATGGTGCTCGACGTGGCCGCGCCCAACCAGCGCGCGGTGCGCTCGTACGAGCGCCTGGGCTTCAGCTTCGTTGGCGGCGACTGGCGCATTGCCGACAGCCGCTTCAACCAGCGCATCCTCGATGCCCCTGCCTACGCGTCGCTGCAGCGCTTCTTTCGGCGCGGCCAGCACGGCCTGTATGTCGAATTCTACGAAATGCAGCTCCACAAGGACGACTGGCTGCGCAAACACCCCGTCGCGTAGCGGTGTAGTAGCGTCCCACTCCGCAATAGGACCATTTGTTGCCTTGTTTGCGCGCGCTCCCGTGCTATGATACGTTTCATTAGAAACGTTTTGTTTGCATTGGAGCCGAGTATGTCGCTGATCGCCGGGAACCTAGGTGTTGTGCAACGCATGCTGGATGCCAACCAGAAGCGCTGGGCTGTCTGTGCGGGCTGCGCCGCCCACCTGTATGGCGACCGGCGGCCGATTCAGGATGTCGATATTCTGGTGGCCACCGGCGAGCTTGGCGATGTCGTCAAGCTTCTGCAGCAGCAGCAAAAAGCCGTGCAGTTCGATGGCCAGCGCATTCTGTGGCGCGGCATCAAGGTCTTCGACGATCTGAGCATCCGGCGCGGCGCGCGTTTGCACCCGTTTGTGCTGGATGATATGGTCTTGTCGCACCTGCGGCGCATTCCGCTGCTTGGCTCGCAGGTGGCGGTGCTCGCGCCCGAAGATGTGCTGGCCCATAAAGTGGTGCTGGGGCGCGGCGCCGAGCAGGGCAAGCACGATCTCGCCGACGCGGCCGGCATTATTCGCCGCCAGCAGCTCGATCTCGACTACCTGCGCCAGCGTGTCGAGGCGATGAACGCCGGCGCAGTTGCAGTTGATGCGCTGGCAAAATTGGGCGTGGAGATTTAAAACCAAATTCGCTGAGCGATCATGTTTTCCTCACTACGCACTACGCACTACGAAGCCAAGATCGTAGTGCGTAGTGCGTAATTTTATCAGCGAACATACCAATAATTCTAACGTCGTTGATCATTCGCGCAAAGGTGATAGTCTGGGGTGGCATATGCCGCCCCTGTTGTATTATGCCGGGCCGGAACTTCTACGCCGTCTGGCGCGTCATCTTCATAC
>LJCR01002231.1 GCA_001399705.1 Kouleothrix aurantiaca | reverse complement strand
GCGCACTGTCGGCCAGATGATGCAGCAGGAGCCCGCCAGCGCCCGCCCCGACACCCCGCTGCGCGCGGCGCTTGAGCTGATGATCGAGCGCGCGCAGGTGCTGCTGCCGGTGATCGATATGCGCGGCGCGCTGGTTGGCACGGTGGGCGCGGCCGATCTTGCGCAGCGCGGCGAATTGCCATTGCCGCTGCGGCTGCTGCCCGCGCTCAGCGACAATGAGCGCCAGAGCCTGCTGGCCGCGCTGCCCGAGCGCACGCTCGCCGAAGTCATGAACGGCGACGTGCGCTCAGTTTATGTCGAGACGTCGATCCCGCAGGCGCTCAACCCCCTGATCGAGTGGGGCATCGATACCTTGCCCGTGCTCGACCGCGACGGCGCGCTGGTGGGTTTGTTTGGTGCCGAGCAGGCATTGCGCGCGGCCCTGCGCCCGCCCTCCACCGAAGCGCATGTGCGCGACGCCGAGCCGCCCACGCCCGTCAGCCTGGTGATGCAGCGCATCGTGCCGACCGTGCAGTCGGTTGCTACGCTGCCGGTTGTGTTCGGGCAGGTTCTCACGTCCCCGGATCGCGTGGTTGTTGTCCTCGAAGACGGCAAGCCAATCGGCGCAATCAGCGACATGACGCTCACGCAGCACCTGGCCGCACCAGCCCGCAGCGCGTGGCTCGCCGCCCTCCGCGCGCCGGCTCTGCCCCTCGAAACACTCGCCGATACCGAGTCTGCCGCCGCCGCCATCCTGGCCGACCGCAGCGTGCCCATGCTTCCCGAGCAGGCCCCGCAGGATGAGGCCATCCGCACGCTGCTCGACACCGACCACGAGCGCCTGATCGTCACGGGTGCCGACGGCCGCCTGGCAGGCGTGCTGACGCGCCGCGCCCTGCTGCGCGCACTGGCCCAGGCCACCGGCTAGCGCCCTGCCGCGCCCGTGAACAAATCGTTAGCTTCCACACCCCGTTTTTATGTCCACTCCTGATTAAATTCCGCTATACTACCCTGCGAATGGCGGGGAAAAAGAAGGGTGTACCTCAGGCAGCGACGTTGGCGGATGCCCCGCCCGTGCCCACCGTTTTTGCTCCCCACACATTGTTGTCGAGGAGTCGCATATGTCAAACAGCAAGCGTCATGCACCAGCACGCCACGTATTCGGGCGCTGGGTACCGGTAGGTAT
>LJCR01002230.1 GCA_001399705.1 Kouleothrix aurantiaca | reverse complement strand
GTGTAGCAGCGGGCGCTGGCCGCCGCCTCAGCACTGTGGCTGATTGCACGCAAGCGCATTGGGACGCGCTCACCTGTTCTGGCACGCTGTGTGCTAAAGCAAATGTAGGAAACGGGGCGCTCGCGGTGTTGGAGGCATCACGAGCCGATGGAGGAGCGAGGATTCAGCTATGACACGTTTGGTAATCGTTTTTCGCGCCGCTGCGCTGCTGATGCTCACCGCACTTGTGCTGAGTGGCTGTAGCCTGCTCAACCAGACCAGCGGCAGCACCGGCACGAGTGGTGGCAGCGGCACAGGAGCAACTGCGCCGGGTGCGACCCTGGGCGAGATTGTCACCGCCGAGCAGATCGACCCGCAGACGAATGCGCCGGTCAGCCCGACGACGAACTTCAGCGCCGAGCAGCCGGTGATCTACGCGGTGGTGCAAGCGCAGCGCATTGAGGCGGGCACAAGCATGTTTGCCCGCTGGTCGCGCGACGGCAAGCCGTTTGAGGACAGCGAGGCGGTGAAGGCCAACCAGGTGTACGAGAATCGCTATGTCGAATTCCACCTGCAGTCCACCCGCCAGTCGATCGACCCTGGCAACTACACCGTGCAGATTTTCGTTGATGGTAACCCTTCGCAGCAGGCGAACTTTACCGTTCAATAGGCGCGCCTGAATGGGCCGCACTACACTAGGAGGACTTCGAGATGGATACCACAACTCTGTTGATTATTATTGTCGTGGTGCTGGTGGCCGCTTACTTCATTTCGCGCAGCCGCAACCAGTATGGTGGCACGCCAACCTACCGGCGCGGCCCGGGCACCGGCCCGGTTGAGCGCCCGACCTACGACGACCCCGACTATAGCAGCAGCGGCAGCATCGGCGGTGTCGAGACCGCGCCGCCACCCGTGCAGCGCACCGCTGGCGACACCGCGCCGTCGGGCCGCAAGTATGATGACCCGAACTACCGCAGCGGTGGCAGCATCGGCGGCTCATAGGCCATATACTGCATATTCACAGAAGCCGTTCCAATCGCTTGGAACGGCTTCTGTGTGCGTAGGATGCCGTGCAGCGCGGCTGAAGCCCACTTCTGGCTACGTCAACCGACGACCGACCTTTGACGACGGGCGCGTGGTTGGTCGTCTGTGATCATTCGGCAAGCAGCATCGGATTTTCGCAAGGC
>LJCR01000223.1 GCA_001399705.1 Kouleothrix aurantiaca | reverse complement strand
CTTGTGCCCGGCAGCATACCAGAGGCGGGCGGCGGCGTCAATCGGCCAAAAGTCGGGTAGGCGCCAAAGTGGTTCGGGGGGACGGAACCACGAAGACACGAAGGCGCGAAGATAGGAACAGGAGCTTGTTCCCGCGCGGGGCTAAAGCCACCGCGCTACCGAGCCACGCCCGCTGAAGCGGGCTCGTATGCGCCACACGCAAGCCCGCTCATGGTCTTTAACAAATTAATCTGGACAGCCCGCGAAGGCGGGCTTCGCCGCAATCTAGCCCGCTGCTTTAGCGGCCGGGCAAAAGTGATAGCCAGATAATTTTGTAAATCTTCATCAGCGGGCGCTGCTTCCGAGCCCGGTCGTTTACGGCCGGGCGTACACACAGAAAAAGGGGCTGCGTGCAGAACACACAGCCCTTTTCTTCTCTTACTTTGTTGCGCTCAGCCAGTTTCAGGAAGCCAAAACCCTGCTGACTTCTGACTCCTGAGTCCTGAATACCGGGCAGCCCAATCGCCTAGAACTCGTTCCAGAGCGCCTGGTTGTAGACCTCGTGGTGGAACTGGATCTCGCCCGTCTTGATGCGCGAGCCCAGCAGGCGCGGGCAGCGGTCGGCCGAGGACTGCTTGAGGTCGGCGTAGCGGGCGGCCACGTCCTCGCCGTACAGCTCCTTGACATACGAGCTGGCGCGGAAGTTCTCGATCGCGGTGTAGATGTTGTCGGGCAGGTAGCTCTCGGCCTGGCGCACGCCTTCCTTGGAAGGGCCCTCGGTGCCGGTCTTCAGCAGCGTGTAGAGCACCATGTACGGGTTTGCGTCGGGGCCGACCGAGCGCACCTCGACGCGGGCCGACTTCTCGTTGCCGATCGGGATACGCACCATCGAGCCGCGGTCGACGGGTGAGGCTTTGATCTGGTTCGGCGCTTCGAAGTGCGGGTCGAGGCGGCGGTAGGCGCTCACGCTGGCGTTGAGCGACAGGCAGATATCGTTCGCGCTGGTCAGGATGCGATCGATGAACGACCAGCCGCTATCCGACAGGCCCTCCGCGCCGGTGCCGAAGAACTGGTTCTTACCTTCCTTGGTGATCGACAGGTTGGTGTGCATGCCGTTGCCGTTCACGCCAGTGACGGGCTTGGGCAGGAAGCTGGCGGTCATATCGAGCGCGTAGGCCACCTGGCGGCAGATCAGCTTGTAGAGCACGATCTGGTCGGCGGCGATCGCGGCTTCGGTGTAGGAGTAGTTGACCTCGAACTGCGACGGCGCGACCTCGGGGTGGTCTTTCTCGTTCGCGAAGCCCAGCGCGCGCTGCACCTCGGCCACCGTGTCGATAAACGAGCGCAGAATCTGCGGGTTGAGCAGCTCCAGGCCGATGCCGCCGAGCAGCAGCGCGGCCAGCAGGGCAACATGCCCGCGCAGTGGACGCAGGTAGGTCGTGAGCAGATTCTGCTGATTACCAAGCGAAGCGTTCATTGTATTCCCTTTGCGGCGATAGCCAGCGGCTGTTTATTGCTCGCCGCTCGCGGCCAGATCCTGCGTCGAGAGATCGTGGCCGGGGCGAATTTCCTTCTCAAACGCGACCATGCTGTGCACCGTGCGCAGGCCAACTTTTTCGTACAGGCGGGTTGCGCCGGTGAGGCTTTGCGCATCGACGCCCAGCCCGACCTGCGTGCATCCTCGGCTTTGTAAAGCGGCAAACCCTGCATAGAGCAGTGCCTCGCCCATGCCACGCTTGCGCCATGCGCGCCGCACCGCCAGCCGGCTCACCCAGCCGTAGCTTGGGTCGCCGCTGTAGCTGGCGTAGCACAGCACCGCGCCGGCGATCTGCTCGCCATCCCAGGCCACCAGCCACAGCGTGGGGTCGTACTCGGTGCGCTGAGTCTGGCGATACATCCAGGTGGCGAAACCTTCTTCTTCGGGGGCGGCCACATAGCCCCAGTGGTCGCGCCACGCTTCGTCGATCGCGTGATACAGTGCGCGGTGATGCTTGTCGCGCATGGGGCGCAGTTCGGTGCCGGCCGGCCATTTGGGCATGGGCAGCGCGCCATCGAGCGGGCGGGCCATGCGCAGCGAGCCGCGCACCTGCGCGAAGCCGCGATCAAGCATCAGGTCGATGGTGGGCTGGTGCCCGCTCGCGCTGGCGGTGTCGATCACCACGCGTGCGCCCTCGGGCGCTTGCGCAATGGTTTCGCGGGTGCGGGCTTCGGCCCAGGCCATGAGCGCGCTGCCAATGCCCTGGCCGCGAAGCTCGGGGTGCACGCGCCCCCACACCCAGTGGCTGACGAATGGCGCGCTGCTCCACACTTCCACACAGCCGCCAACCGTGCCGTCGGGCAGCACTGCCACGCGCGTGTTCGTGTCGAGGTTGATCGAAGGGTCGTTCCACTCGTCGCTATACGCTTCAGCAGTGAGCATTTCGCCGTCGCCGGTTTCGCGCGAGCAGGCGTTTGCCAGCCCCACAACCGCAGGTAAATCGCCTAATGTGCCGGGGCGAAGAGTTATGGAATTGGGTGAAGAATGCATTGTGCGCCTCCTTTGAAGTGATCGGTTTGGCAGAATTTCGAGTGTGGATAACCTGGGCATTTTTTTGCGCCAGCGTGAGATTCAGTGCAACATTTGGGCGAAACCTGTATCATGGTTTGAGTGATAGGGATGCGATCCATCATGTTTTCGAATCACTTTAGATTCGCGTTCGTTCGCGCACAATCGATGTGGATAACCCCGCCCAATTGTGGATAAGTACACGCCGGCCGCACGGCTTGGCGGTGCCGATCTACCGGTAGGGGTGTGGGCGCGCAAAGGGCACAAAAGAGCCGTGGGCGTTCGCAAACGCTCACGGCTATGTTCAGAAGAAACTGAAGCAATAGCGTTGAAATGAGCGCAGTGCGACCAACTAGAAGTGTTGTGCTGAGCCATGCCCGTGGCATGCCCCAAGCCCCGAATCGTCAGGCGACGATTCTTAGTTCTTCCAGTTGCGTGCCTGCAGCATCATGTCGTTCTCTGCCTCAGTGGTTTTGGTAGCGATATCAGACGCGCACAGCATACCATGCCGCGCCGCGCCGAACCATCCGCCCAAGGGCGGATCTGCTAGTCGTCGCTGCCAGACGGGGTGGCTGGTGCGGCGCCGGGCAGCAGCGCGTTGAGCTGGGTAATCAGCGGCTGGAGCGCGGCGGGGATGCTGCCCTGGATCGCCTCGGCGTAGTGGTTGTCTTCGCCCACGCGCGCGATGATCTCATAGGCAAAGGCGTCGGGGTTTTGGCGCCCACCGTACGCCCGCGCTTCGAACGTGGTGGCGGCCAGCGCGGCATCGAGCGCGGCCTTCTGCGCGGCGTCGATCGTGCCGATAACGCGGGCCTTTTCGGGCGCGCCGATCTCATTGCTTTTGTAGATCAGCCGGCCATCCTGGTGCACCACCAGCAGCCGCCATGTGAAGCGCAGGCCGCCGCTTTTGCGCATGGCCACCAGCGCGCCGCGCGGCCGCGCCAGCGATTCGGCGGGTGCGGCTGGGGCCGGCGTTTTTTTGCGATGGCTGGTGTCGGCGTGGGGCGCGTGCAAGCCCGTGTCGGCCGCGCTATGGTCGAGATGCGCCACTTCATCGGCGGGCCGCTCGCGCGGCGTGCCTGGGTTTTCTGGTGTGTCGCTCATTGTATTTTCACCGTTTGTATCATGCGCTCGAACTGCGTGCGGGCTGCGTCGAAATCTTCGGCCGGGGCTGCCAGCGTGATGTAGTAGGTGCGGCCGGCTGCGGCGACGATATACTCGCGCGCCTGCACCACCACTGGCAGCGAAGGGCGGCGCGGCTGGTCGATCGGCTGCACGACGTAGGCGTAGTCGATTGAACTGCTGTGCACGCCGCCAACAGTTGCGTCGCTGTTGTTCAAGAAGTGGTAGCCGGTGAGCGCGCCGTGCTGCTCCACCCGCCGGTCGAGCAGGGTTTGCAGATCGAGCGGGCTGGCCGGGTCGGCGTCGCGGCGCTCGATCGTCAGGTTGGTTTTGAAGGACGAGGCGGTGAGCGGGTCGGAAATTTTCAGCAGCGCGTCTTGCAGCGTGTCGGTGGCATTCCATGTTGCCGGGTAGGTTATGCTGAAGGCCGCGCCTTCTTCGGCAAACTGGCGGGTGCGGCTTTCGACCTGCATGCGCAGCAGCCAGCCAAGCGCCAGCGCCAGCAAAACCACCACTGCCACGCCAATGTCCTTGCGGGCCAGGCGCAGCCGGTACAGCGCGCCCTGATCGGTTGATTGCATCATATGCTTCTCGTTATCAAACACTCGCCGCGAAGGCTATGGGGCAGCCTGCGCCAGGGTCGCCTGAGTGGCGCGGCGCATCAGCGCCAGCAAAATGCCGAATACTGCCAGCGCAAGCACCAGGCCCAGCACCGGCGAGCGCCACGGCTTCGCCAGCCTGAGCGAGGCATTTCACTACCTGGAAGCGCAGATCCAGCCGGTTGAGATTGCGCCTAGCCAGAAAGACACTCAAGAGGGTTGACATGCACCACTGCCGTGCCTACAATGTAATCACATTGCAGGAGGTGTGCTATGTCAAACGTCATTCGGACACGACTGGTCAAAATCGGGAACTCGCAGGGTATTCGCATCCCCAAAATGCTGCTCGACCAGCTCCACCTCGACGACGATATTGAGCTGGAAGTGCAGGACAGCCAGCTGATCATCCGAGCCGCCCAAACTCCACGCGCCACCTGGGCGGCAGCATTTCAGGCAATGGCAGCACAGGGCGACGACACGCTACTCGACGCCGATCTCCCGCCGACGGCGTGGGAAGCGAGCGAATGGGAATGGTAGCCAAGCGCTTCGACGTTTACCTTGTCAACCTCGACCCGACGGTCGGTACCGAAATACAGAAAACGCGCCCCTGCCTGGTTATCTCGCCCGACGAGATGAACGAGCATATTCAAACCGTCATTCTCGCCCCAATGACCACCAGGGCGCGCAGCTACCCCACCCGCGTTGCCTGCCACTTCGACAAGAAAGACGCGCATATCGTTCTCGACCAGATTCGCACCGTCGATAAGCGCCGCCTGATTAAGCGAATGGGGCGAATCGACGCACAAACGCAGCGTCAAGTACTGGCAGTGCTTGCC
>LJCR01002229.1 GCA_001399705.1 Kouleothrix aurantiaca | reverse complement strand
GCTGCATGCCGTGCTCCAGCGGGTCGCGCCCAAGCGCGGCGCACACCGGCTCGATAAAGCTCAGCCCGCCTACTATGCGCGTGTCGATGCCGCGCGCCTGCGCATGCGCCAGCACGAGGCGCGTGGTCGCCTCGGCCACCAGCGGGTGCCCCGGCACGGCGTAGACCAGGCTTTCGCCGCCCGCCGCGCGCTCAATCAGCTCGCCAACGATTTGCGCATACACATCGCCAAACGCGCCGGCCTGCTCGTAGCGCGCATCGAAGGGGCGCAGCTCGATCTGCGGCGGCAGCGCGGCGACGGTCGGGTGGATTGCGGTGCGCAGGTAGAGCAGCGGCGTATGTTCGAGCAGCTCCCAGGCCTGGCGCGTCAGCAGCCCGGCGTCGCCGGGGCCAAGGCCCAGAATAGTAATCGTTGCCAAGCAAAACCTCTTCCATGCATGCGTGCGGCCGGTGGATCCCCATTATACCGCGTTCGGCGACCGACGACCGACGGCGGGAGGATTTACCACGAAGACACGAAGGCACGAAGGTTTGGGGAGGTGTAGAGTCTATGGCATCCCGAGTAGGCCGAAGGCCGTATCGAAGCGAAGTCCTGAGCTTGCCGAAGGAGGTGCCGGCAAACGAACGCCGACAGGGTATTTAACCGCAAAGAGCGCAAAAGGCGCAAAGCTTTGGGGGGTGTAAGTCTATGGCATCCTGAGTAGCGCGTAGCGCGTATCGAAGGGTGCCAGCAAACAATCGACGATGGAGGATTTACCACGAAGACACAAAGGCACGAAGGTTTTGAAGAAATGGATCGTATGGCTTGCCGAAGGAGGTGCCGGCAAACAACCGGCGATGGAGGATTTGCCACGAAGGCGCAAAGGCACGAAGGTTTTGAAGAAAGGAATCGTATGGCTTGCCGAAGGAGGTGCCGGCAAACAACCGACGATGGAGGATTTACCACGAAGACACGAAGGCACGAAGGTTTTGAAGAAATGGATCGTATGGCTTGCCGAAGGAGGTGCCGGCAAACAACCGACAATGGAGGATTTACCACGAAGACACGAAGGCACGAAGGTTTTGAAGAAATGGATCGTATGGCTTGCCGAAGGAGGTACCGGCAAACAACCGACAATGGAGATTTACCACGAAGACACGAAGGCACGAAGGTTTTGAAGAAATGGAT
>LJCR01002226.1 GCA_001399705.1 Kouleothrix aurantiaca | reverse complement strand
GCCCGGCCAGCGCGCCCGCCAGCGGCGCCGACTGCCGATCCAGCGCAACCACTCGCGAGAACGACCAATCAAAGGCAGCCTGCACCTCAAGAAAGCGCCGCACCGTCGCCCCGATATCGGGGTAGGTGAAGTGGAAATCCTGAAACTCATCGAGCCGCACGCCGTCGTCCTGCGCGGCGCCGAGGTAGACCACCCCGTGCTCGGCATAGAATCGGTCTTTCGCCCAGCGTAACTGCCCGACTTCGCGATGCCGGTCGATGGCGCGAATCGCCTCGATCACCTGCGCCTGCGCCCGGGGTTGTGTGGCCACGTGCAGGGCCTGGCCAAACGCTTCAAGCGCCGAGTCATAATTTCCCAAACGCATGTAGCAATTGCCAGCCAGGCTATGCACCTCCCAATCGTCGGGGAACAGGCGCAGCGGCACTTGCAAATGCTGCAGGGCGGCGGCGTAGTGGCCTTTCAGAAAGGCAATTGTGCCGATCTCGAAGGTGCAGGCGGCATCGCCCGGGCGCTGTTCCAGGCAGCGCTCGAACTCAGTCTCAGCGTCGTCGTAGCGGCCCAGCGCAATCAGCACGCAGCCAAGGTTGAAGTGGGAAAGGAAATCGCCGTCGAGGGCAACCACGGCACGAAATTCATCGGCGGCCTTGGCGAGCAGGCCGTGGCGCTGGTAGTAGCTGCCCAGCGCGTCGTGGGCCTCGCGCATATGCGGGTCGCGCGCAATAGCCCGCCGGTATTCTTCAACTGCCTCGCTCACCCGATGAGCGCGCTCGAGCTGGACGCCGCGTTGGAAGTGGATGATCGCTTCCTCGCGCTGGTACTCATCGAGCATGAACGCTTCTCCAATGCCTTGAACATCGCCGGGCCGCGCCTGCTTGCCAGCACGGCGCTGCTCTTTTCTACGTCGTATGCACCCTGACAACAATTGCGCCCGGTATTATAGCACATGCACTCCGGCCTGCGCCAAAGTCGCGCGCTGCGCGGCCAGCAATTGCGCGATCCCGCCGTCCACCAGGTCGAGCAGGCCGTTCAGCTCGGCGCGCGAAATGGCGCGTCCTTCTGCCGTACACTGCACCTCAACCACGCCGCCCGCGCCAGTCTGCACCACGTTGCAATCCAGCTCGGCGGTGCTATCCTCGCTGTAGTCGAGATCGAGCAGCGCCGCGCCGCC
>LJCR01002228.1 GCA_001399705.1 Kouleothrix aurantiaca | reverse complement strand
GCCCTGAGCAATGGTTTCGTTGCTCAGGGCTGTGATTTTTGAGCCTGCTGACGCGGTTTGTATAGCTTGACAAGCTTGCTGAAAACTGCTAGAGTAGGGGCGCGCGGGAGTGGCGCAATGGTAGCGCATCTGCTTCCCAAGCAGAGGGCTGCGGGTTCGAATCCCGTCTCCCGCTTTTTCCCAAAAGCGATCCGCAAAATGGGTGAGAAGATTGATTCTCACCCGTTTGGTGTCCCGTCCTAATGCGATCCGCGCTTTCCTGCCGCACGGTCATGATTCTGGCGCTTTTTGCTACTGAGGGGTTAATGCATCCCGATCCGCTGTTTTCCGCGCTCGTGGCAACTGCCTTTGCAGGTTCCATGAGTGCGCGTATTACTGTTCAGATCGGCGGCGTGTTTATACACGGCGCGCTTATCAGTGAAAAAACGTATTTCACCGGCATCCGAGATCAGCTTGCCTACGAAGGAACGCACGGCGCAACGTTGGTTGCAAACCTGTTTCAAAACTCACTCGAAGCGGGCGCGTTCGACCAAACGACCGAAGAACAGCAGATGAACGCGCCAATGTTCTTTCTGCAAGATGCAATAACCTACGCCGCTGATCAGCCCGCCTTATGGTTGGGCTGGTGGCGTGGCCGGGTTGACGCGGTTACTGGTTGGTCGTGGGAAAAGCCGCAGAAACTCGTCGTCGAAGATGCGGACGCCACGTCGAATGAGTAGATCGCGAATCTCTTTTGTAATCTCAGGACTGAACTCAACGGTTGGTTGGTCTGACACTCGAACCATGCGGAACAGCGTTTGTGTTTTGCGCGGCCGGTGATAGCGCCGTAGCTCGTAGGCAATGCTCACCAGAGCCGCCGCGCTGATCAGACCTAAGCCCGTCAGCAGGGATTTAACCATCATTCGTCCTTTCGTCATTCGTCTTTCGCAACCCGTATCCCGCCCGCTTTGCTTTCGTTCCACAGAGGGAAAGGGTTGATATGAAACGTTCTTTTATTCTGTTCCTGGCCGCGCTCGTGCTCGCGGCCTGCGGGGCCAGCCCCGCGCCCACAGCGGACGCACCGACCGCTGTGCCGGTTGTGCCGACGGCGGTACCAGCGACCGCAACGACCAAACCGACCGACGCGCCAACGAGTACGCCAGCTCCGACCAACACGCCGAAGCCGACG
>LJCR01002227.1 GCA_001399705.1 Kouleothrix aurantiaca | reverse complement strand
TGGGCGCGAGCATGTAGCCCTTGGGGGCATTTTGCGGCAGCGAGCGCATCAGCGCAGCGGCGGCGTCGCCAATAAAGCGCTCTTCTTCGTCGGGGCGGGCGTTGAGCTGCTGCGGGAAGTGCACCAGCAGCAGTTGCTTGGCCGGGTCGTGGTAGATCAGCGGCGCGGCGATCATTGCCGGCGTGCCGCAGTTCGGGCAAACCGCCATATTAAGCTGGCCGGCCAGCAGGTAGTTTTTCAGCTCGGGCTGCAGGCCGACATCCACGAGCGTAAACACCTGGGCGCGCATGGGCGTGCGGCAGTTGGGGCAGCTCAGCTGGATTACCTGGGGCGCGGGGGCGGACATGGCTGGTCCTTTCTCAACGAAACGCGCCGGGATGGCCGGCGCGGGAAAACTCTGATACTCGCACGTATTATAGCATACTGCATCAGAAAGCTGTGCTATACTGGCGCAATCTAACAGTTCTCCAATACTTCCGAGCGCAAAGGAGCCGCGCATGCTGATTCTTTCCGCGGCCGACGTGCGCCGCGCTGCGCCCATGCCGGCGGCAATCGACGCCGTGGCGGATGCGTTTGCCCAGCTGTCGGGCGGGCGGGCCGATGTGCCGCTGCGCGTGCCAATCGGCCAGGCGCAGCACGAATCGCACACGTTTTTCATGCCGGCGCTGCTGGCGAACAGCGGCGCGCTGGGCTTGAAGGTCGTGTCGGTGTTTCCGCACAACCAGCAGCGCTACGCCCTGCCAAGCATTCACGCGCTGGTGGTGCTGATCGATGCCGCAACAGGCCAGCCGCTCGCCGCGATGGACGGCACCTACCTGACGGCCTTGCGCACGGCCGCGTCGTCGGGCGTGGCGACGCGCGCGCTGGCGCGGCCCGATTCGCGCGTGCTGGCGATGTTTGGCGCGGGTGCGCAGGCACCGTACCAGGTGCAGGCGGTCTGCGCGGTGCGGCCAATCGAGCGCGTGCTGATTGTGAACCGCAGCCGCGCGCGCGCCGAGCAGCTGATCGCCACGCTGGGCGAGCTTGGCATCCGCGCGGAATGCACGATCGCCGATGGCGCGCGCGCGGCGCTGGCCGAGGCCGATGTGGTGTGCTGCGCGACCAGCGCGGCCACGCCCCTGTTCGACGACGCGGATGTGCGGCCCGGCACGCATATCAACGGCGTGGG
>LJCR01002225.1 GCA_001399705.1 Kouleothrix aurantiaca | reverse complement strand
TATAGCGGTGCGGTTTGGGCAGGTTGGCGTTGATCGTCTTGACGAGGTTGTGGTACACGTCGGGCGGGATGTCGCGCGGCTCAAGCGCGGCCGCCAGCGCGGATGGGTAGCCGCGCACACGAGCGCCGACGACATGGCTGCGCACTTCGGCGGCCAGCGTGGTGCCAAGCGTGTTCAGGATGCCCTGGTAGCCGCTATAGTAGTTCTTGAAGGCGTCGCGCCGCACGCGCCGATCCTGGTTTTCCAGCAGGCGGCCGTAGCGCGCGTGCGAAAGCTGAATCTTCTGGCCCTGCTCGTCTTCGATCTCGGGAAACTTGAGATCGGCATTCGTCAGGATCTCGAAGATCTCGCTCGGCGCGCGCGTGACATCGCCAAACTGCGCCAGAATGCCCTCGACCTCGGCCGAGCGGATGTGGGCGCGCTGGCGGGCCAGTTCTTCCAGCTCGTAGCCATAGATCGCCAGCTTGGGCTCGCTCTTCAGCCAGCCGCCGACGGTTTCCTGCGGGATCGACAGGATCTCAGGCTCGATAAAGGCCAGCGCCGCGCCAATACGCGCCACCAGCGAGCCAGCGCGCTCGTCGAGCGCCTGCCCGGTTGGCTCGGTGCTATCGGAGTTCTTCAGGTTGCTGGCGTAGGTGTAGAGCTGGTAGAGGATCTGGGCGATCTCGTCACGCAGATTGAGCGCGCGCAGCAGCTTGGCCGCGCCCTGGGCCAGCGTGCCTTGCAGCGCGGTCAGCTCGGGCAGCAGCCCTTCGATGCGGGCGACATCCTGATCCCAGGCGTCGACATTGGCATACACAACCGAAAGATCCCAGGTATATTCGGTGGGAAGCTCGCTGCGGGTAGGAACTTTTTGCGCTTCAGCCATATACGCACACTCCTTCATAACGAGGTTTTGGGCCACTGCTGCCGGCGCGGGGCACCCGGCAGGGCACAATTGTACCACTTTTATTTTATGCCAGCCGCTGGGCGCAATTCATCCGCCGGGCGGGTGATCGTCGTATAATCATTTACGGTGACAGGCCAAGAACCGCAGAACCGCAGAACCGCAGAACCGCAGAACCGAGAACCGGGGCAGGAACCTCGTCCTGAGTAGCGCGCAGCGCGTATCGAAGGGCGAGAACCGCAGAACCGCAGAACCAAGAACCGCAGAACCACGGAACCTGCGTG
>LJCR01002224.1 GCA_001399705.1 Kouleothrix aurantiaca | reverse complement strand
GCTCTGGGGCGGGCGGCGCGACGACGCCGAGCTTGCGCCGATCGCCATTCCCGACAATGAGCGCGGCGGCTGGCGCGTCGAAAACGAGTTCGTTGGCGCGATTCGTGGCGAGGAAGCAGTGAAGTTCACGACCTTCGACACCGGCGTGAAATACATGGCTTTCACCGAAGCGGTTGCGCACAGCGCCGCCACTGGCGCGGCCGTACCCATCGCGTTATAACGACAAGTTTGAGGGCTCCGTAACCACGAAGGCACCAAGGCGCGAAGATTTCGGTATTTATGGTTTCCGGTACGCAAGCTGACGCTTATTTCTTCCACCACGAAGGCACGAAGGCACGAAGATTTTGGTATTTACGGCTTCCAATATCCAAGCTGACGCTTACCTCATCGCCTTGGTCAATTTTGCGCATAGCGCAAAATTGACCAAGAATAAATCGGAAGCTACCTTGCTGCCGCAGGCTCATTCGTTTACTGTTGAGTAGCGCAACACACGGAAGTGGAGGTAACCTATGGCAACCGAACAGCTCGCCAACTATATCAACGGCACGTTCCAGAACTCGCAGGCCAGCGAATTCCTCGACGTGCGCAACCCCGCCACCACCGAAACCCTTGTGCGCGTGCCCGTCACGCCGCGCGCCGAGGTGGATGCCGCCGCGCAGGCTGCCCTGGCTGCCTGGGATGGCTGGCGGCGCACGCCTGCGCTGGAGCGCATCCAGTACATGTTCCGCCTGAAAAACCTGCTCGAAGAAAACTACAAGGACATCGCCCGCGTGATCACGCAGGAGTGCGGCAAAACGCTGGCCGAGGCCGAGGCGGAAATGCGCCGTGGCATCGAGAACGTCGAGGTCGCGTGCGGCATCCCGACCCTGATGCAGGGCTATAACAACGAAGATATCGCGAGCGGCATCGACGAGCACATGATTCGCCAGCCCGTCGGCGTGGTCGCGGCGATCACGCCCTTCAACTTCCCCGGCATGATCCCGCTGTGGTTCCTGCCCTATGCAGTGGCTTGCGGCAACTGCTTCATCCTCAAGCCCTCCGAAAAAGTGCCAATGACCAGCGCCAAGCTGGCCGAAATGATCGACCGGGCCGGCTTCCCGAAGGGCGTATTTCAGGTGGTAAATGGAAGCAAGGAAACGGTCGACGCCATACTCGATCACCCCGCAGTAC
>LJCR01002221.1 GCA_001399705.1 Kouleothrix aurantiaca | reverse complement strand
CGCCTACCTTGCCGCCGCGCAGAGCGAGGCCGCCCGGCAGGGCTACCGCGAGCGTGGCGAATACATCCACGGCAACTTCGTCGAGCTTGCCCCGGCGCTGCCGCCCGCCGAGATCGTCACGCTCGACCGGGTGCTGTGCTGCTACCACGACATGCCGGGGCTGGTGCGCGGCTCGGTCGCCAAGGCCGAGCGCCTGTACGGCCTGGTGTACCCGCGCGACGGCTGGTGGGTGCGCGCCGGCATCGCCGCAATCAATCTTTCATTCAAGGTGCAGCGCAACGCCTTTCGCGTTTTTGCGCACCCCAGCGCCGCCGTTGAGGAAATCATCCGCGCGCACGGCTTTGCACGCCGCCAGCACCGCACCGCCGGCTTCTGGCAGGTGGTGCTTTATGCCCGCTCACCCTGAAAGGAACCCCTGCATGGCCCGATATCTCATCCTTCACGCCAGCGTCGGCAGCGGGCACCGCAGCGCCGCACACGCCCTCGCCGATGCGCTTGAGCGCCTGCCCGACAGCGAGGTGCGCATTGAAGACACGCTCGACTACGCCAGCCCGATCTTCAGCACCGCCTACGCCCGTTCCTACCTGGAGCTGTCGCAGCGCGCGCCCTTGCTCTGGCAGATGTTCTATGAGTCGACCGACAACAGCGACACCGAGTGGGCACCCATCCGCGACCGCATGCGCGGGCTGGTGGCCGAGCTGGCCGTCAACAAGCTGAAAGACCTGATCCGCCAGTACGCGCCCGCCGCAATTATCTGCACGCACTTCCTGCCGGCCGAGCTGCTGGTGCGCCTGAAGCTTGATGGCGATATGCGCGTGCCGACCTACACCGTGATTACCGACCACGCCGTGCACAGCCAGTGGATCACGCCCGGCGTCGATGGCTATTTCGTCGCAAGCGATTTCCCCTGCAAGCTGATGGTCGAGCGCGGCGTGCCGGCGGCGATCATCCACGTCACCGGCATCCCGGTCAACCCGGCAATCGCCGAGACGAAAGAGCCGCGCGCCATGCGCACGCTGCACGACTTGCCGGTCGACGGCCCGGTGATCAGCCTGTTCGGCGGCGGGCTGGTTCCCAAGCGGGCGCACCCGATCGTCGAGGGCCTGACGCGATTGGAGATACCCGGTATGCTGGTGGTGGTGGCCGGGCGCAATGCCGAGCTACCCGCCGC
>LJCR01002222.1 GCA_001399705.1 Kouleothrix aurantiaca | reverse complement strand
AGGCCGCAGGGGCGGCGCCCGCCCCTGCAACCCCAGGCGCTGGGGCTATCGCCCCAGACCCCAAATTTTGCGTGGTTCCCTGTTCAGCACCCTGCGCTCATGCCTCCGTTATGCCTACTGCTGGCAGCTGCCGAACAATCTGGTACAACACTTGAAGTTCAACGGAGGCATGACAACTTGAATCCCAATCTACACCGGCTTCCCTTGCCGGAAGGGTCTTAGGGAAACCGGCAAGGGTTTCCCTAATCGGGGGTTTTCGGGGGCGAAGCGCCCCGCAAAAATCCCTAACCCACTCCGATAGAAAGCGAAAGCTACGGGGCACAGGGCAGCGCCCGAGCGCGGGTTCGGGGCGCGCAGCCCCGACGAACTCGCTCCACCCGAGCGCGGCTTCGGGGCGCGCAGCCCCGAGTGAATAGGGGCACGGGGCAGCGCCCCGAAACGCCTATGCCAGCCCAGTAATCTTCCCGTGATACCCCTCATCCCCATACTCCAGCCCGGCCTCGCCGTACAGCTGATACTTATCGCTCGCCCCGGTCTTCGCCAGCGGCTCGCCGAAGAACACCCCCTTCGACGGAACCGGCATAAAGCGCGGTCGGCATAGCCGCAGATGGCAGAACTGCACCGTATCCGCCGGCACCACCCGCTCCAGCATCACGTTGATGATCCCAAAGTCGGTCTCTATCGCCTGCACATTCGCGCCGCCCACGCGCCGGCTCACCTGCTGGAAGCGCGCGTTGCGCACAAACAGGTCGGTCAGCGCCCGCTTCTGCGTCGCCCCGACCATCAGCGTCGGCTCCCACGCCTGCACCACCCCGCGCGACGCGAACACGCTCTGGATCATGTCCAGCGTCATATCCTCGGTCAGCGCCGCCCCGCCCGCCGCCGTCACATTCGTCGTCGTCGCCGCGATGATCCCGCGCGTCTTGCGCGCGCTCAGGTTATTCGCCGGCAGCTGGTAGGTGCCCGCCACAAACGAGTAGTTGATATCCCGGCGCATCTTGGGCAGCTTCAGCCCGATCTGGTGTCCGAGAATATCGCGGATCATCGCCTGCTGGCCGGTCGCCACGCCGCCCACCGCCGCCGTCTGCCCATACGACCCCTGGCGCGAGTATGAGACGTTCACGGCCTCCTGGAAGATCTGCACCACATTGAACGGCCCCGAGCCCGAGAC
>LJCR01002223.1 GCA_001399705.1 Kouleothrix aurantiaca | reverse complement strand
ATTGCGCGGCGCACGGACCCGAACGCGACGCGGCCACGCCGGCCTAGCGGCATCATTCTCTGGCTGCACCTGATCTGGGACATGCTCGCGCGCCTGCCGCTGACGCTCTACCTGCTGTTTGTGCTCATCCAGCAGGGCGTGCGCGAGGTGCATATTCCCGGCGCGCTGCAGAACCTGGGGCGCGGCCAGGATTGGACGGTGGCGCGGCTGTGCGTGCTGAGCGTGAGCGCCTACCGCCGCGCCCGCGCCCTGGCGCGCGCCCGCAACGACGACGACAGCTATGGCGAGGTGACGCAGCGCCTGGCGCGCCTGTATATGCTGATGGGTGCCTACGACGCCGCCGCCGCCACCTATGAATCGCTGCTGGCCCGCCCCAGCACGCTGACGCGCGTGTGGCGGCAGGCGATGTGGCGGCTGGAGCTGGGCGAGGTGCTGGTGGCGCAGGAGCGCGCCGAGCAGGCCGTGGAAGTGCTGAACAGCGCGCTGCCGGTATTTGTTCGCCAGGAAGCGCCCACGCAGCAGGCCCGCGCCTTGAGTGCCCTGGCCGCCGCCAACAGCCTGCGCGCCGATGCCGCCGACAGCCGCCGCGACGGGCAGGTTGCGGCCGCGCTCGACGACCTGACAATTCGCAACTGCCAGGAAGCGCTCGACGCCTGGGCGAATGTGACCACGCTGCAGGGCGACGAAACCGCCAGCGTCGACCCGGCCCTGGCGATCAGTACCATTTCGCACCAGCTCTGGCGCGCGGCCCGCACCGCCCGCATCAGCGACGAACAGCGCCACCGCATCCGCGCCATGCTCGACGGCATTGTCGACCGGCATTTCCCGCAGCGCTTCGAGCACCCATTTTTACGCTTGTTCCGGGTATCGGCGGCGGTGTTTCTGCCGGCCTACCTGCTCTTCGGACTGCTGATGGCGGTGCAACTGCCAACCGACGTGACGATTCAAACCCAAACTCAGCTCACCTTCCCGCCGCCACTGATCGACATGGCGCGCTTTCCCAACGACCTGGTGAACGGCAGCAGCAACGCTTCGACCACAAACGACCTGGTAGCCGGCCGTCTTTCGGGCCGCACCGCCCTCGACATCGGCTCGTTCGACGTGCTGTCACTCACGCAGCTGGCTGGCAGCCGCGTGACGCTGCAGCCCAGCCCGCCGGCGCTCGATCCAC
>LJCR01002220.1 GCA_001399705.1 Kouleothrix aurantiaca | reverse complement strand
CGCCCAGGCGGCCGGGCGCGGTGTAGAAGGCGGTGCCGCCCTTGGGCATTGTGCCTTCCGCTACCACAATGATACTAAACGTGCTGCCGTGCTTGTCGCGCTCTAGGATCTTGGTCGCAACTTTCTGGATGTCGAACGGGATCTCGGGGATGAGAATGACATCGGCGCCGCCAGCAATGCCGGAGTGCAGCGCGATCCAGCCGGCGTGCCGCCCCATCACCTCAAGCACCATCACGCGGTCGTGGCTGGCCGTAGTGGTGTGCAGGCGGTCGATCGCGTCGGTGGCGACCTGCAGGGCAGTGTCGAAGCCGAAGGTGCGGTCGGTGCCGGGCAGGTCGTTGTCGATCGTCTTGGGCACGCCGATGATGGGCGCGCCCATGCGCACCAGCTCGAGCGCGATGCCCTGCGTGCCTTCGCCGCCGATTGTGATCAGGCCGTTGATACCCAGCCGCTGGATGTTCGCCAGCGCCTCGGTGTAGGGGTCGTTTTCGGCCCCTTCGATGTGCTTGCCGCCGAAGTGCCCTTTGTTCGTAGTCTGCAGCACGGTGCCGCCCATTGGCAGCAGGCCGCGTACGTCGGCGCCCGTAAGCACTCGGTAGTCGGCGTCGCCAAGCAAGCCCTCGTAGCCGCGCTGGATGCCCAGCACTTCATAGCCCAGGCCATTGCCCATTTTGACGACTGCGCGGATAACCGCATTGAGCCCAGGGGCATCTCCGCCACTGGTGAGCACCGCTAGCCGACGTCCCTTTTTCCCAGTCATTACCTTGCCTCCATGTACGCATTGCGAGTTCAGCGTACCTGATCGCCACGGCAGCCCCAAGCCATCTGGCCGGGGCCAGAAACGTCGTTGTTCCTATCGTGCGCCATGTGCGAGCATACTGGCGCCCATTATACACCAGCTAGCGGGTTTGAATATTGCAGTTTCTACATCCAGTCGTTGGTGGCGCGGCGCATTCTGCTGCGTTGTTTGTGCCTGTTTTGAAAGAACAAGCTGGCCACGGCTTTACGCAGCGCGGGCGAGTTGCGCCACCACCGCGCCGAGAAAGGCGTCGGCATAGGCCTGATCGACTGCGCGCGCGTCGTAGGCGAGCGTGAGCATGGCGCCCAGGCGCGCCGCGATGGGCTGGTTGGCGGCCAGCACGGTGGCGCGCACGCAGGCCGCGCCAAGCACA
>LJCR01000222.1 GCA_001399705.1 Kouleothrix aurantiaca | reverse complement strand
ATGCAGTACAGTTCACCGGTTCGCGCTACGTGTACGGCGGCGCCAGCCCGCGTGGCTTCGACTGCAGCGGCCTGACAAGCTACGTATATGGCAAGCTTGGCGTGAAGCTGCCGCACAGCGCCGCCGGTCAGTTCAGCACCCGCTACGGCGCGGCGATCAGCTCGATGGATAACCTGAAGGCCGGCGACCTGGTGTTCTTCGCCGGTACGGCCGGGCACCGCGGCATCAGCCACGTGGGCATCTACATCGGCGGCGGGCGCCTCGTCCACGCGATGACCCCGCGCTACGGTGTGCAGGTTTCGAACATCTATGACGACTACTGGGTGCGCCACTACGCCGGCGCAATTCGCCCGAACCGCTAGCTGCAAGCTGCCAGAACATTGCGGAGCCGATGGTTAAGCCATCGGCTCTTGCTTTTGCTCTTTTTTTATGCCAAAGGCAGTGAGAAGAAACACCATCAGTAGCAGGCCAGGCGCGTCTCATCGCCCGCGCCATCTGAGCAATGGTATAATCGGCCAGACACGGCCCACTGAATATTCAACAACGCAAAGGAAGGATATACCGTGAAGGGATTAGTGCTCAGCGGCGGCAAAGGCACGCGCCTGCGCCCGATCACCTACACCAGCGCCAAGCAGCTGGTGCCAGTGGCAAACAAGCCCGTGCTGTTTCGCGCGATCGAGGCGATCCGCGACGCCGGCATCGACGAGATTGGAATTGTGATCGGCGATACCGGCCCCGAGGTGCGCGCCGCCGTGGGCGATGGCAAGCGCTGGGGGGTGCGGATCGAGTACATTCCGCAGGATGCGCCGCTCGGGCTGGCGCACGCCGTGAAGATCTCGCGCGATTTTTTGGGCGACGAGCGCTTTGTGATGTTCCTGGGCGATAACTGCATCCAGGGCGGCATTTCCCAGCTAATCGAGGAATTCGGGCATAGCCAGCACAACGCTCAGATCGTGCTCAAGCAGGTAGCCAACCCGCAGCAGTATGGCGTGGCCGAGCTCGACGAGCACGGCCGCATTCTGCGCCTCACCGAGAAGCCGCGCCAGCCGCGCTCCGACCTTGCGCTGGTGGGCATCTACCTGTTCGACCCGAGCATCTGGCAGGCGGTTGAGGCGATCAAGCCCTCGTGGCGCGGCGAGCTTGAGATCACCGACGCGATCCAGTGGCTGGTCGAGCACGGCAAGCAGGTCTACCCGTATGTTCACGAAGGCTGGTGGATCGACACTGGCAAGAAGGACGACATGCTGGAGGCGAACCGGCTCATTCTGGAAGAAATGCCCGCTTCTAACGAAGGCTATGTCGACCGCGACTCGCACCTGATTGGCAAGGTGATTGTGGAAAAGGGCGCGGAGATCATCAACAGCACGATTCGCGGGCCGGCGATTATCGGCGAAAATACGCGGATTGTGAATGCCTACGTCGGCCCGTTCACGTCGGTGTACCACCACTGCACGATCGAGGGCAGCGAGATCGAGCACTCGATTGTGCTGGAGCACAGCGCCATTCGCGATCTGCCGCACCGCCTGGAAGACAGCCTGATTGGCCGCTATGTCGAGGTCAACCGCTCGCCGTTCAAGCCGCGCGCCTACCGCCTGGTGCTGGGCGACCACAGCACGGTTGGGGTTTTATAGGCAGAAGACACGAGGCACGAGACAAGGAGCCAGGGGAACTTTCGTCTTTTCCTTGTCTCCTTGTCTCCTTGTCTCTTGTCTTCCGGTCTATTGCTTGGCCGCGTACTGCACGCCCGAAATGCGCATCAGCTTGTCCCAGCGGTGCGTGCCTTCGATGTAGCGCACCGTGCCTGAGGCCAGGCGCATCACCACCGAGTGCGTGCGCGCGCCGCCGCCGTAGTAGCGCACCCCGCGCAGAAACTCGCCATCGGTGATGCCGGTGGCGGCGAAGAAGACATTCTCGCCTTTTACCAGATCGTTGGTGTGGTAGACCTTGTCGGGGTCGAGGTTTTGCGCCCGCACCAGCGCGCGCTCGTCGTCGTTGCGCGGCCAGATTTTGCATTGAATCTCGCCGCCGACGCACTTCATGGCACAGGCGGTGATCACCGCCTCGGGCGCGCCGCCAATGCCCATGAGTATATCGGCGGGCGGGTCGTCGATCGCGGTCATCACGCCGGCCGAAACGTCGCCGTGCAGAATGAGCTTGATCCGCGCGCCGGTCTGGCGGATCTGCTGGATCAGCTCCTTATGGCGCGGCCGATCGAGCACCACCACCGTGACGTCTTCGGTCTGCTTTTTCATGGCCCTGGCGACGTTGCGAATGTTTTCGGCCACCGGCGCGTTGATGTCGATCGCGCCGCGCGCCTTTTCGCCCACTGCCAGCTTGTCCATGTACGCGATCCCCGACCAGTTGTACAGCGAGCCGCGCTCGGCAATTGCCAGCACGGCAATCGCGCCGGGCATACCTTCCGCCAGCAGCGTCGTGCCTTCCACGGGGTCGACCGCTACATCCACGGCGGGAGTTTCGCCAGTGCCCACGCGCTCGCCGGTGTAGAGCATGGGCGCTTCGTCTTTTTCGCCCTCGCCAATCACCACCACGCCATCCATTGGCATGCTTTCCAGCGAAAAGCGCATGGCGTCGACGGCGGCCTGATCGGCGGCGATCTTGTCGCCCCGGCCCATGAAACGCCCGGATCGCAGCGCCGCCGCTTCGGTGCAGCGCACCAGATCCATTCCCAGGTTTCGCTCGAGTCGCATCGGTGCTACCTCCTTGTAGACCGCTTCAACACCCACGGCGCGCATGATGCGCCATGGCAACGGAGAACGCCGCGATTGTAGCACGGGCGATGCGCGCATGTCTACGCGCTTGCAGAAGCGCGCGAAAGATGGTACAACATCGCCGGCGCGGCATCCGCCGCCGCTGCGGTCTCGCCCCCATGCTACCGAGCGCGAGTTACAAGCATATGAATAGCGAAGCCCTCGATTCAATTATTGTGGTGCTGCACCGCCCGCGCAAGCTGGTGAATATTGCCGGAACGGTGCGCGCCATGAAGAATATGGGCCTGCATCGGCTGCGGCTGGTGCAGCCCGCCGAGTATAACGAGTTTGAGATCGAGGGGATCGCCCACCGCAGCGCCGATGTGCTGGAACATACGACCATTCACGAAACGCTTGATGATGCGCTGGCCGATGCGATCTTTGTGGCGGGCACGACGGCGCGCCCGCGCGAGGCTGGCCCGCCCGTGGCGCTGCCGCGCGAGCTTGCGCCGACGCTGCTGCAGCACACTGCGGAAGGGCCGGTGGCGCTTCTGTTCGGCCCGGAAGACAATGGCCTGAACAACCAGGACCTCGACCGCTGCCACGCGCGGCTGGTCATTCCCACCAACCCAGGCTATGCCTCACTGAACCTTGCGCAGGCAGTGCTGCTGATTTCCTACGAGCTGCGCATGGCCGCCGAGCAGCCAGTTGCGCCCGCGCCGCGCCGCCCGTTTCGCCCGGCCAGCGCTGCGCAGCTTGAGGAGTTGTTTGGCGTGTTCGAGCGGGCGCTGTGGGGGATTGAGTTCTTCAAGGCGCACCAGGCCGAGGCAATGATGCGCACCGTGCGCAGCCTGACGCACCGCGCCGCGCCGGATGTGCGCGAAGCTGGCCTGCTGAAGGCAATGGCGATGGAAACGCTGAATTTCCTGCGCCGCAAAGGTGTCGCGCCCGGCGAGCCGCCCGAATAATTGCGCCGCAATTATTCGGGCGAATTGAACCCCGTGAGTGGGTCTAGCCTTCGGCAGAGCGGTACTCATTCTTTTTTGTATCACGTTTTCGCGCGTAGCGCGAAAACGTGACACAGCTTGAGCTGCCGCAGGCAAACCGCACGGCGTTGGAATGACAATAATGCAACTGCATACGTTCCATTGCAGTTTCGCCCGAAGCTGCTACAATGAGCCATTCCCGATACCGCTATCCCTTGCGCCTCAGCCATTTGCAGATCAATTGACCACACTGTGCGGGCGAGAAACGCGGTGTAGCACGGAAAACAGAACTGCCTCCTGCCGACTGCAAACTGCTATAAAAGGAGCACGCCGTGGCCCCACGCTTCTCGCGCCCGCGCCTGACCACCGCCGACGACCCGCAGTATCGCGCGTTTGTGCGCCAGATTATGATCGGCAAGGACAACCAGCGCCCGATGCGCCCGCCGCGCGCCCGTGAGCTGTTTGGCGCCGAGGCTGAAGCGGCGCTGCGCGACTGGCTGAGCCAGCAAATGCCCCTTTCCGACCGGCGCATTGTTGAGTATTTCGAGCATCGCGGGCGCGCGGCGGTGAAGAAATACCGCGAGCTGGATGCAGTGGCCATCCCCGACACAAAGTCGATCCAGATTTTCGAGATCAAGGCCAGCCAGAAGGCTGGTAGCATCCGCCGCGCGTCGCAGCAATTGCGCGATACGCGGAGCATCCTGGGCATGCTCTACTTCCGTGTATACACCACGATTCTGCTAGTCGATACCGGCATCCCCGATGCGCAGGAAGTTGCCGAGCTTATGGCAAGTGAGGACGCGCCGACCTACCCGCCACAAACGCTCAACGAAGTGCTTGAGCAGCCTCCGCACGAGCAGCTCGCCGATTCGCTGGCCGCGCGCCCAACCAACCCTGAGGTGGTGAGCTTATTGCGCTTCAGTGTTGAGGATATTGTTGCCCTGGTGGGAGAAGAAAATCTGCACCTGAACTGGGATGAGGAAGACGAGCAAGACGACGCCGAACCGCCCGCCGAGGAGCAGCCCGGCTTCGCCTACAGCACCGGCGAAAGCACGCCCGACGACGATGACGATAACCCGCTGGCGGCGGCGCTGCGCAAGGCGATGGGCGGGAAGTAGGTTGCAGGTTTCCAGGTTAGAAAGTTTGAAGGTTGCAAGTTTCGCCCCTTCACCCTTTCACCCTGTCACCCTGCCGCCCTAGCGCACCCGCACATTATCCTCTCCCTGCTGCTCAGCGTAGCCGGTCAGCTCAACGTAGCCACTGCCGCTGATCGGCTGGCCGTTCGCTGTGCCCTCGATGCGCACCGCCCCTTCCCAGTAAACCGTTGCCAGCGGACGTTCCTGATCGGCCAGGTAGGGAGTGCTGGTGAGGTCGAGATTGGCGGAGGGC
>LJCR01002217.1 GCA_001399705.1 Kouleothrix aurantiaca | reverse complement strand
CGACCGGGCCGGCGAGCGTGCCGCGCACCACGCGACCATCGCGCGCGCCAATCAGCCCGCTCAGGGTGATCGTCGCGCCTTCCAGCCAGGCGTAGGCAGCAATCGGCACCTGGCAGCCGCCGCCAATGCGCGCCAGGAAGGCACGCTCGGCTTCAACGGCGCTGCGGGTCGGCGCGTGGTCGAGCGGGGCCAGCAGCTCGTAGGTATCGACCAGCAGGACATAACGCTCGGGCAGGGTGTCGGGCGCGCCGGGGTCGTTCAGGGCGGCGCGCAGCGCGTTCACAAAGCCATCGGGCGTGGGCTGAAGGTTGCGCCCGTCGAGGGTGGTTGCAGGCGTGCCGGCTTCGGCGCACAGGCGCGCATATTCGGCCAGCAGCGTGCTTTTGCCGTAGCCCGCTGGCGCAACACACAGCGTGAGCTTGCCCGCCAGCGCGGCGTCGAGGCGCGCCAGCAGCGCGGGCCGCGCGACGAGGTCGGCGGGCAGGCGCGGCGCAAGCTGTTTGCTAAGCAGAAGTGACGTTTCGGCCATGCGGCCTCCCAGCGTGTGGCGCATAGCGCGCCTGCCGGAAAGGACGACTGGAAACGGGGTGGTGTTGCGGGAAGGGTTGGCATCCGCAGATTGCACAGATTGCACAGAGGCGAACCTGATAGCGCATCCGAATGCCTGCTTCCGAATGCCGAATCTTGCGCGGCTCAGGGCGCCAGCCGGTACACCTGCACGTCGCTGTCGGCGTAGAGCAGTTCCAGCCCGGTGTAGCCCGGTTCGTGCTGCGCAGCCCACCCGGCCTCGGCCACAAGATAGGTTGCGCCATGCTCGCGCAAGAGCTGCAGGCTGGCCTGGTCGGGGAAGTGCTGCATGGCCGCGAAGAGCTTCACATAATCTGGTGGAAAGAAACCCGAGTAGCCGTTGACCAATGGGTGGCCATGCTCGAACGCCTGCAGCATCCCGACCGCCGTGCGCTCATAGTCGGTGGCTGCGCCGCTGGCCGGGAAGGGCAGCAGCGCCACCGCGCCAGCCGGTCGATCACGCAGCCAGCCAATCCATGGCTGGCGCAGCTGCCCGGCCGGGAAGCGGTAGAGTGGCGCAGGCAGAATGAGCACCTCGGCAAGCGCGGCGAACGTGAGCGCCACCGCCAAGCCGCGCCCGGGCCGCCCGCGCCACTGCCACAGCC
>LJCR01002218.1 GCA_001399705.1 Kouleothrix aurantiaca | reverse complement strand
CCATTCGCGCAGCCCAGCGCAACGAGGCCGTGCTGCATTCCGAAGTCGCGGCCAAGCTGATGCAGGAATTTACCACGCCGCGCCCGGCCGAGGATTCGGTCGAGCAGCTGACCGAGCGCGAGATGGATGTGCTGCGCCTGATTGCCAAGGGCCAGAGCAACAAAGAAATTGCCGACTCGCTGATTATTAGCGAGAAAACGGTCAAGACGCACGTCAGCAATATTCTGAGCAAGCTGCACTTGGCTGACCGCACGCAGGCCGCGATCTACGCGCTGCGCCAGCGTCTGGTGCCGATGGAGTAGGTTTTGCGCGAACCGCGCCGGGCGCGCTTGGGAGCATGCTCCTGAGTGCGCCCGGCGTTTTTTATTGCGCGCTGTTGCGGGCGCGGCGGTACATCGCCAGCGCGCGATCGCGCTGCGCCGCGTGGTCGACGATCGGGGCCGGGTAGTCGCGCCCGATCTGCACGCCAGCGGCGCGCTGCTCGGCGGGCGGCATCGTCCAGGGCGCGTGGATATAGCGCGCCGGCACACGCTCAAGCTCGGGCAGGTAGCGCCGCACATAGTCGCCGCGCGGGTCGAACTTCTCGCCCTGGCTGACCGGGTTGAAGATGCGGAAGTAGGGCTGCGGATCGGTGCCGGTGCCGGCGGCCCACTGCCAGCCGCCATTATTCGAAGCCTGGTCGCCGTCGATCAGCATGCGCATAAAGAAGCGCTCGCCGCGCCGCCAGTCGAGCAGCAGGTCTTTGGTGAGGAACGACGCGACGATCATGCGGGCGCGGTTGTGCATCCAGGCCTCGCGCGCAAGCTGGCGCATCGCCGCATCGACGATCGGGTAGCCGGTGCGCCCTTCGCACCACGCGGCGAAATGCGCCTCGTCGCCATCCCACTGGATCGCATCATACTGCCGCCGGAAGGCACCATCGGCGACGTGTGGGAAGTTTGCCAGCACCTGGTAGTAGAAGTCGCGCCAGGCCAGCTCGCCCACCCAGGTGTCGATCGAGGTTTGCGCGGTGTGTGGCCGAGGCGCGCGGCCAGCTGCTGGGCGGCGCGCAAACACGCGGCGGGCGCAATGCAGCCAAAGCGCAGGTAGGCCGACAGGCGCGACGTTGCGGCCAGTGCCGGGCGCTCGCGGCCGTGGTGGTAGCCGGTGATGCCCAGCTCGTTCTGCTGATC
>LJCR01002219.1 GCA_001399705.1 Kouleothrix aurantiaca | reverse complement strand
AGGCGGTGCTGCGCGGCATTCGCGATCTGCGCGCTCGCACGGCCGACGAGTCGGCCAGCCCGGTGGTGAAATCGCTGCGCCGCGAGGTTTCGGCCCTGCTGCGCCGCACCGCCGAGCCGAGCTTCTGGGATGCGCCAGCCGCCGCCCGCGAGGTGCTGAGCCGGGTGTACCACCTTGAGCGCGTGCTGAAGCGCTTCGACGAGTTGGCCGAGCGCGCCGAGTACCTGGAAGAAAAAGGTCGCCAGATCCGCCTGCGCCGCGACCGGCGCGGCATCCCCGAGCTGGCGCGCGATCTCGACGAGGTTCAGGCCGAGTTTGCGTATGTGCAGATGGAGCTGGCCGGCATTGGCGCGGGCGCGGGCCACGACCAGGCGCTGCGGCGGGTGGTGCCGCTGGGCCGCGACAGCGACGAGTGGGCCGCGCAGCTGCTGGCGATGTATGCTGCCTGGGCGGCGCGCAAGGGCTACGAGCTGGCCGAACCCGGCCCGCTGGCGCTGTTCGTGCGCGGCAGCAATGTCTACGAGTTTCTGCGCGGCGAATCGGGCCTGCACAAGCTCCACAGCGGCCCCGCCGACGACCGCCAGCGCGACCTGGCGCGCGTGAGCATCTTGCCCGTGGGCGAGCTGCCCGCCGACGACGACCCCGAGGCGCTGGCGGCGGCCTTGCAGCGCGTGGCGCTCGGCGGCGAAACCGACGACGCGGGCGACGCTGTGGCGCGTGTATATACCACGCAAGGCCGCCATCGTGCCGTGCGCGACCCCCGCACAGGAGTGCGCGAGCTGGATGTGCAGGCGGTTCTGCGCGACGGCCAGATCGACGCGTTTCTGCTGGCGGCGCTGCGCCAGGCCGCCGAGGCCGAACGCGCCCCGCGCGCGATTGCCACCCCCTAATGCGCTTTCAGCGCAGGGTTTAGGGAATGGGGATTAGGGGTTGGGGGATGGCGATGCGCAACGAGTCTTTTCAATGCCCTCCAATAGACAAAATCGCCCTTCTCTCCTAATATTTTATAAAATATCAAATCCGTGGTTGTTCATCGCACCTCCTATTGGCGCTTACATCCGTAGGTGCGCTGCTGGTTCCACGTTTCTCAGTTCTGCGGTTCTTGGTTCTGCTGTTCTTGATTCTGCGGTTCTTGGTCTGTTGTTCTTGGTTCTGCGCTTCTGTGGTTCTGC
>LJCR01002216.1 GCA_001399705.1 Kouleothrix aurantiaca | reverse complement strand
CCATGCGCGCGCGCGAGCCGGGCGTCGAAACACCGCTCATTGCGCCGGCCACGGCGGGCGCAAACCTCGCCGCACTGGCGCACGACCACGAATTCGTGTTTTACGAAAGCTTCCTGCCCGACCTGGCCGGCCACGGGCGGCTGGGCGCCGAGCGCGCCACACAGGCTTCTGCCGGCAAAGAAGCGATTGTTACCGAGCAGGTGCACACCGCTATAGCGCTGCTGGATGGCCTGCTTGGCGGGCTGCTGGTGGCGCGGCGCCCCGGCGACACAATGCTCGTCACCAGTGACCACGGCAACATCGAAAGCCTGGCCGCGCCGGCCCACACACGCGACCCCGTGCCGCTGCTGGTGGTCGGGCCGGGCGCGCCCGCCTTTGCGGATGTTGAGGATATCGCGGGCGTCGCGGGGGCCATTCTTGCCGCGCTGTAGATTGCCAATTGCAGAATATCCATATCCCTCTATAATCTACCCAATCCCAAACGAAAGCCTGCAATCAAGGAAGCGCCCATGCAACGCGTTGGTGTGCTGTACAACCCCTTTTCCGAGGCGTCCACCCGCATCTCGGGCGAAGTGGCCGAATGGCTGAATGCGCGCGGCATCGCCACCTGGCGTGGCCTCTCGCACGAGGTACGCGAAGATCCGCATAATATCGAAGGGCTCGATCTGCTGATTGCGCTGGGCGGCGACGGCACCGTGCTGCGCGCCGCGCGCCTGGGCATTCCTTCCGGCGTGCCGGTGCTGCCGGTGGCGCTGGGCCGGCTCAGCTTCATGGCCGAACTGCAGCCCGAAGAATTGTTCAACGGCTTGCAGCAGCTGTTGGACGGCGCGGGCTGGCACGACGAGCGCACGCTGATCGAGGCGACCATCCGCCACGACGGGCACGGCGGCGAAGACGAGACTGTGCTGGCGCTGAATGAAATCTTGCTGGCGCGCGGCGAGATCAACCGCGTGGTGGCGATTGATGTCGAAATCTACGACGCGCCACTCACCACCTACCACGCCGATGGCATCATCGCCGCGACTGCCACCGGCTCGACCGCCTATGCGCTGGCGGCGGGCGGCCCGATTGTCGACCCGCGCTCGCACGCGCTGGTGCTGGTGCCGATCGCCGCGCACCTGACCAACATCCCGTCGCTCATCCTCCACGAAGATGCTGTGATTCGCCTGAAAC
>LJCR01002215.1 GCA_001399705.1 Kouleothrix aurantiaca | reverse complement strand
GCGCATGCCATCGCCCAGGAACTGCAGCGTGGCGCGGGTTTGTTCGGGACGCATCGGGCCATCGCTCTGCGCGGCGAACTGGCTGAACTCGACACAGGGCGGCGCGTGCTCCACTTCCACCAGCCGCACTTCGCGCCCATCGTCGCCGCGAAACACGATTGCCGCGCCCAGGTCGGCCATGGTCAGTACGCCGGGCGTGCTGATCAGGATGTTTTCGCCAGCGATGCCATCGGTGAGGTGGGAACCAAAACGCTCGCGCATGGCCTCGTAGTGGCCGGCGAAGCCGAATGACAGGCCATTTTCGCCACGGTTGCGCGAGTCGGGGTGCCGGGCGTTGTGAACGTCGATCAGCTCCTGGCCGTCGTGCGTGGCGCGCGCGCCGCTCGATTCGAGCAGCAAGCGATCGACTACCAGCAGCGGCGCGGGGTCGTAATAGGCGAAGGGGCGCTGGCCGGCCTTCAGCGAAGAGCGCTGAATCTGCACGCGCAGCACGCGCCCGATCTCTCGCATCATGCTTCCACCGTTGGGGGTTTCAGGCGAATGTCGCCAAACTGCTCGGGCCGCGCGCCGACGATGCCGCTGTAGAAGGCGCGGAGCTGCGCCATGTCGGCGTCGATGTCGCCGCTGGGCTGCACCACTCCACCAATGCCGCCAACTTTGCGCCGGTAGTCGGCGAAACCGAGCACAATCGGCACCTGGGCATTTTGCGCAATGTGGTAGAAACCGCTTTTCCAGTAGGGCGCGCGCTGGCGGGTGCCTTCGGGCAGCACCGCAAGAATGAGCCGGTCGCTGGCGCGGAAGGCTTCCACCGCCTGATCGACCACATTATGTCGCGCCGAGCGATCAATTGGCAGGCCGCCCAGCGCGCGCATAATGGTGCCAAATGGCGGGCGAAACAGCGTGTGCTTGCCCATCCAGGTGCATTTGATGCCAAGCGCCACGGCCAGCAGCAGCATCACCGGGAAGTCCCAGTTGGAAGTGTGCGGCGCGACCACCAGCACCGCCTTGGGCAGCGGCGGCATCGCGCCTACTGCGCGCCAGCCAATCAGTCGCAGTATCAACTGGGCGAGCAGGCGTTTCATGCGGCTTCCAGCTCGGCCAGGCGCGCGCGCAACTTCTCGGCCGTCACCTGCGCCGCCGCCATGCCATCGCGCTCGCGCTGCACCACCGCAGC
>LJCR01002214.1 GCA_001399705.1 Kouleothrix aurantiaca | reverse complement strand
TCCGAACGGCTCGACGAAAAGCGGGCCGTGCTGGGCACACTGCTTGGCGATGGCACCGCCTTCACCACGCTCGAGCTGCGGCCGGCAACACCATTCTATCGCAATGACGCGCCGGCCACGACGCCGGCCGAACCAACAGCACAACCATAAGGCAATTGTGGATTGCGGATTGCAGATTGCCAGTGCAATCGAGAATCTTCAATCTTCAATCTGGAGAACAGTATGGCTCAACGCACTATCGTCGGTATCGATGTCGGCACCACCAAGGTCTGCACCATTGTGGCGCAAGTCCACGACAGTGGGCGCGTCAATGTGCTGGGCGTGGGCCTCACGCCCTCGAAAGGGCTCGACAAAGGCGTGGTGGTGAATATCGACGACGCCGTCAACGCCATTGCCACCAGCGTCGAAAAGGCCGAGCGCCTTTCCGGCTACCGCATCGGCACCGCCTTTGTGGGCGTTTCGGGCCGGCACATCTCGTCGCTCAACAGCCGCGGCGTGGTGGCCGTGTCGCGCGCCGACCACGAGATCTCGCGCAACGACGTGGCGCGCGCCGTGGAAAATGCGCAAACCATCGCCATGCCGAACCAGCGCGAGATCATTCATGTCATCCCGCGCGCCTACGTGGTGGATGGGCACGAAGGCATCCGCGACCCGATTGGGATGAGCGGCTTCCGCCTGGAAGTCGAGACGCATATTGTCACCGGCGAGGTGATGGCGATCCAGAACCTGATCAAAAGCGTGCAGCGCGCGGGCGTGGAAATCGACGACCTGGTGCTGCAAACGCTGGCCTCGGGCGAGGCGGTGCTCACGCCCGACGACAAGGATCGCGGCGTGGTGCTTGTCGACATTGGCGGCGGCACCACCGACATCGCCGTGTTTGTGGAAGGCGGCATCTGGCATACCAGCGTGGTGCCCGTGGGCGGCAACCATTTCACCAACGACATTGTTGTGGTGCTGAAAACGCCGCACAACACCGCCGAATATCTCAAGCTGAAATACGGCGCGGCGATTGCCGACGAAGCAGTCGACCCCGCGACCGACCTGATCGAAGCCGAGGGCTTTGCGCCCGGCGAGCGGCAGCAAATTAGCCGCTCGCTGCTGAACCAAGTGCTGCAAGCGCGTGCAGAGGAGGTGATAGAGCAAATCTACAACGAGATCCGGCGCAGCGGCTACG
>LJCR01002211.1 GCA_001399705.1 Kouleothrix aurantiaca | reverse complement strand
CGCATCCGCGCCGACCTGCGCGCGGCGACCGTTTACACCCTGACCCTTCCCGCCGACCTGAGCGACCGCAACGGAATTGCGCTCGGCCAGCCCTACCAGATGCGATTTGTCACCGCGCCAGCCGGCCCGGCGCTGGAGCTTCCCGAGCTGCAAGGCAACCTCGCCCAGGTGCCGCCCGATGCAGCCGGCGGCTTGCTGCTGCGGCGAACCAATCTTTCGTCGATTGCGTTCGACCTTTACCAGCTCGACGAGCCGACGCTGGTGCGCCTGCTCGATTTCCGCGCCGAAGACTGGCCCAATTTCCAGCCCGAGCGCTACGGCCAGCAGCAGCTGCGCACCTGGCGCACCGCCCTGAGCGACCCGCTGAACGCGCCCGCCGAAGAACGCCTGCCGCTTACCGACGAGCGCGGCGAGGCGCTGGGCCCGGGCATCTACTACCTGCGCATGCGCACGCTGGAAGGCCCGCACGCCGACCTTGTGCTGCTGGTGTCGCGCGCGCGGCTGAGCGCGGTGGCCGGGCAGCAGAACGACGGCGCGGGCGCGGCGCAGGTCTGGGCCACCGACATCACCACTGGCGAGGCGCTGGCCGGCCTGGAGCTGCGGGAAACGCGGGTCGAGCGGCTGATCGAGCTGGGCGACGTGCTGGCCGTTTGCGTCGAGCAGGTGCACAAACACAAACAGCTGGCGCTCTTCATTCTGCCGCACATCCCACGACGGCGTGACCGTCAGCATTCCATCATTTTGCGCAAGCGTCACGCCGCGCAGGTGGATGCTCGGGCCAAAGCTTGTATCGACCGGTGTTGCAAAGGGGCGCGGCATCTGGTAGATCTCGGCGTAAGGGATGCCATTGATCGTGACTGTGTGCAGCGGCGGGTTCTGCTGCACCTGCGCATTCAGATCCGGGTCGGTCTGGCGCTGCAGGTAGCTGATATACAGCACGACATAATTCGGGTTCCTGGTAAGATTCTTTGCCGTCAGGTCGCCGACACGCACCGGCAGGAACGGCTCGTATGTGGGCGGGTTGCGCGCCACCACCGCGCCGGCGCCGAGATCGGGCCGGGCGCGCAGCCAGGCTCCAGCCTGCTCGGCACCTTCGCCCCAGCCCACCAGCAGCGTGCGCGCCGCCGCTGGCCCGCCGCCCAGCAGCGGGTTGAAGTAGGCCAGCGTGTAGGGAT
>LJCR01002213.1 GCA_001399705.1 Kouleothrix aurantiaca | reverse complement strand
ACCGTATCTTGACCGCTAAGGGAGCGCCTGGTGAGCAGCGATCGATTTGACGACAATCAAAAACTGCCGCCCTGGCTGCGCGATGTACCGCTGCCGCCGCGCCCGCGCGCGAACGAAACAGCGCCACAAAGCGCTGCCCCTGTGCCCGAAGCCGCAAGCGCACCCACAAGCCCGGCCAGCGATCTGCCCGACTGGCTGCGCGATGTAAGCGCGGAGCCTACTGGCACGCCATCTTCGGCAGCAAGCACGCCAGCCGCCTCGGCCAACGACCTGCCCGACTGGCTACGCGACTTCTCCAACACTCCTACAGGCGCGGGCACACAGGCGCCCAGCAGTGCAGGCGACCAAAACCAGCCTGGCCGGCCGGCCAGCGCCGCGAACAACGCCCTGCCCGACTGGCTGCAGGATCTTGGCGGCAATGGCGCGCCAGCCGCGCCCGCCCAAGCCAACGACATCCCCGAGCGCGCAGACCTGCCCGATTGGCTGCGCGAGGTTCAAGACGCTACGCCGCCGCCGGTAACCCCGCCAGCAAGCGCCGCGCCAGAAGCGCCTGCGCCATCGGGTGAAGCGATGCCGAGTTGGCTGGCCGGCCTTGCCGACAGCGAGACATCTGCGCCAAACGCTTGGGCTCCTTCGCCCGAGCCTGCCGCGCAACGTGCGCCAGATGATGAACAAGGCATGCCAAACTGGCTGCGTCCCGACGCCCCGGCATCCATGGGGCCTGCCGCAGCAGCGCAGCCAAGCTGGTTGCAGCCTGACGATCTCCCTGCACAACCACAGGGGCCTGCACCCTCGGCCAGCGAAGATGAAGATACGCTGCCAAGCTGGCTGCGCAGTACACCCGAAGACCAATCCTCAAGCGACAATCTGGCACCTTTTACGCTTGACGACCCAGGCGATACGGGTGGCCGCGCCGCGCCGCCGCGCTCCAGTTGGCTTTCGAACGAACTCGAAGATGATGCCGGCATGCCCTCCTGGCTCCAACCAGGCGACGCATCAGCAGGTCATACCTTCAGAAACGAGCCATCGCAGCAAAACGACCAGGCTAGCACCTCCGAAGCGCCCAGCAGCGGCGATGTCCCAAGCTGGCTGGCCGATACCACTAGCAGCGCTCCCGAAGCGCCCAGCAGCGGCGATGTCCCAAGCTGGCTGAAAGCCTCTGCGCCGGCTGAACC
>LJCR01002212.1 GCA_001399705.1 Kouleothrix aurantiaca | reverse complement strand
CAATGACAACAATTCGGTGGGGGGTTCTGGGCACCGGCAATATTGCCAAGCAGTTCGCGCGCGGCCTGGCCGAGCTGGACGACGCCAAGCTCGTGGCGGTGGGCTCGCGCACGGCGGAGGGCTCGGCAGCGTTTGCCCAGCAGTTTGGTGCCGAGCGCAGCCACGCGAGCTACGACGCGCTGGCGAACGATCCCGACGTTGACGCGATCTACATCGCCACGCCGCACCCGATGTATAAGGAGAATACGATCCTCTGCCTGGAGGCGGGCAAGGCGGTGCTGTGCGAAAAGCCATTTGCGATGAACGCGCGCGAGGCCGGCGAGATGATTGACGTGGCGCGCGGGCGCGGCGTGTTCCTGATGGAAGCGATGTGGACGCGCTTTCTGCCGCACATGGTGCGCCTGCGCGAGCTGCTGGCATCCGGCGCGATCGGCGAGCTGCGCATGCTGCAGGCCGATTTTGGCTTTCGCACGGGCTTCAACCCCCAGCACCGCCTGTTCAATCCTGAGCTGGGCGGCGGCGCGCTGCTGGACGTGGGCATCTACCCGGCGTCGCTGGCCTCGATGCTGTTTGGCGCGCCCGAGCGCGTGACGGGCATGGCAACCATGGGCGAAACCGGCGTCGATGAGCAGTCGGCCATGCTGTTTGGCTACGCGGGCGGGCAGATCGCGATTCTGTCGCAGGCGGTGCGCACCAACACGCCGCACGAGGCGCTGCTGCTGGGCACGGCCGGGCGCATCCGCATCCACGGCTCGTGGTGGAAGGCCACGACGATGACGCTTTCCGCCGACGGCAAGCCCGACGAGCTGATCGACGTGCCGTCGCCGGGCAATGGCTACAACTACGAGGCGGCAGAAGTTAGGCGCTGCCTGCGCGCCGGCCTGACCGAGAGCGCGACCATGCCGCTCGATGAGACGCTGGCGACCATGCGCACACTGGACGAGGTGCGCGCGCAGTGGGGCCTGCGCTACCCGGGCGAGTAGGCGGGCCAAAGACGAAAGACGAAGGACGAAGGACGAATGCTCAATGGCGCTCGTTGGTCGTTCGTCGGTGGTCGTTCGTCAGCACTGCGGCGGCGGGTGGTGCGCGCTGGAAACGGGCATATAGACTGCGTTCGGCCCGCCCTGAAATACAACGGGCGGGCTATGGTGCAGTGTAACCTCTTCCATTACGAC
>LJCR01002209.1 GCA_001399705.1 Kouleothrix aurantiaca | reverse complement strand
CCTTGCTCAGCTCCAGCAGCGCGTTCAGGTGCGCGGTGCGGCGCTGCACCCGCCGCTCCAGCTCGGCCGCCGAGCGCGTGCGCTCGACCACGCGGCCAAGCTGCGCGCCAATGTTCGCCAGCACCTCCAGCAGCGCCGGGTCGGGCGCGCTATCGGCGTCGGTGTAGAATTCCAGCACCGCCACCACATCGCTGTTTACCAGCACCGGGAAGGCCAGGCCAGTGCGCAGGCCGCACGCCCGCGCCGACTCTGCGCGCAGAAACAGCGGGTCGCTACCAAGCTGCTCGCGCCAGACGGGCCGGCGGCTGGCCAGCACCCGGCCGATCAGGCCCGCGCCCGGCTCGATACGCAGGCCCTTGGTCTGCTGCACAAACGCCTCAAAGCGCTCTGTATCGGCAAGGTGCCAGATGCCCGTCGGCGTCAGGCAGTCGTCGCTGCCCTCGGGCACATACACATGGCCCAGCGGCAAGCCGGTGAATGCGCAGACCTGATCGAGCGCGCGCCGCAGTGCATCATCCACTGTGCCAGCCTCGTTCGCCACCACGGCCACGGCCTGCAGCAGCTGCACAAGCTGCGTCTGCCGGCGCAATTCGTCTTCGGCGCGCACGCGCTCGCTGATGTCGCGGATGACGCTGGTGACCAGCATACCCTGCTCGTCATGATACGGGCTCAGGCTGACCTCGGCAGGGAACTGGCTGCCGTCTTTACGCTGGCCGCGCAAGGTGTAGCCATTGCCGATCGGGCGGGTGCGCGGCGCGGCGGCGTAGTGCTCGCGGTGCTGCAGATGGGCTGTTCGCACACTTTCGGGCAGCAGCAGCTCGACCGGCTGGCCCAGCAATTCGTCGCGCCCGTAGCCAAACAACACCTCGGCCTGGTGGTTGACAATCACAATTGCGCCGCTGTGATCGACGATCACAATCGCGTCGGGGGCCGATTCAAGCAGCGATTGAAATTTTGCGTCGGCGTCAGAGCCGGCTGCAGGTATTGCCTCACTTGCCGGCCGCCGGTGCAACGGCTGCTTTTGTTGTTCTTGCATACAAAACCCCGCTCCGAGTGTGCAGCTTGACAAGGCCACGCGCCCAGGCGGGGCGGCCTACATTATCGTAGAGGAAGCGGCGCGGGGCATTCGTGAAGAAAGCACAACGAAACGTTAAGGTGTGATAACTCAGGCAGGAGG
>LJCR01000221.1 GCA_001399705.1 Kouleothrix aurantiaca | reverse complement strand
GTATTAATAAATGCAACAAAACAGAGTAGTAGGAATCGTTTTTGATCAATACCCAAATTTCTGACATAATATGACAGCGCTGGAAACATGAAAGATAGCATCATTAATCCAATAGGATATTTTATTACGCTAATTATTGAAACGAATGGAAAATCCACAACGGCTTCTCGCACAATTATTACCATTATTATAAACGGAATAATCATGTATCCGTAATAATTAAATTTATTAAAATAATTTTGACCATATGTTCCGCTCTTGTATATGCTTGCAATTTTCATGCTTTATCCTGCTATAGTTTGAATTGGACGAATTAACATTATATATTTTATAAACTTAATTTCGGTTTATTGAGTAAATCCTGTAGGTATTAGCTGTTTAGAAAATTGGAGATAATGTTTTCAGAATTATTACGTGAACCGAATATTTTGGCAAATAATCTACTGTATTTTTTGAATGAATTAATTTTATGAGGATTTTCCAAAACTTCTGTCAGAATATTACAGATCTTCATTACAGCGTTTGTAGGAACCGACCAACCGCATCCATTCGAAATCACAATTTTTGTTAATTCATTTGCCTTGCCGCATACAACAAGTATTGGCACTCCAGCGGCTAGAAATGAAAAAGCTTTACTCGGTATTGCAAGCGACGCCATTTCACTTTCCAGAGAAACAAATGCAATATCCGCTGTTGCAAGAATATATGGCAGCATTTGCTCAGGCTGCCAGGGCAGCAGGGTGACATTCGCCAGTTGATGATCACGGATCGCATCAGCCACCAGCTGCCATTTGGGGCCAGCGCCAATAAACATGAAGTGAATATCAGGCTCCGATTGAAGCTGCACGGCCGCCGCCAGCATCGTCTCGATATCGTGGCCCAGGCCCATATTGCCGGAATACATCACGGTAAGCTTATCGACCTGGCCATATTGCTGCGCAAAAGGGTTTTCGGCCTTCGGGATGGGCCGGATCGCCTCAGTGTCGGCCCAGGGGTAGATCACTTTGATCGCGCCGGCAGGCGTGCGCGCCGGGTCGAATTGTTTTGCCAGCGTTGTGGCCATATGTTCGCCAAGTGTCATCACAACGTCGGCGCGCTCGTAGGCCAGGCGGTTCAGCCAGCGCCACAGGCGCACAATTGGGTGTTGCTCGGGCACGCCGGCCAAGCGTGTGAGTACATCGGGGTAGATATCGTGCACCATCACCGAATAACGCTGGCCGCGCAACACGCGCATAGCCAGGCCAAGCCAGGGCAGGCAGGGCGGGTTGGAAAAAAGTAACAATGGTGTGCTGCGCGGCCAGCGCCAGAGCCAGAAGAATGCCTGCAGCATATAGTGGAGCCAGGCCAGAATACGCACCGGGTAGCTGCCGCGCTTGTATGGCGCGGCGCGAAACAGGCGCAGCTGCGGCTGGTTGCCCTTTGCTAGCGTATCGGGGTGCCCGGTAAGCAGGGCGACCATGCCAAGCGCCGCGCCCATATCTTCGGCAAGCTCCCAGGTGAGTGGCCCGGCCATCTGGTTCAGGATCAAAACGCGCGGAGTGGATCGATCTATTGCGCTCAGGCGCTCGCGGCTTGTAATGCCGGCCATAATTCGTGCTCCAATGTCAGTAGCCCCTGGCCAGGGCGGCGAAATAGTGAGTTTGCGTTTTCCTGCACATGCAGCACAAGCTCTTCGAGAAGAAAGATGGCCAGGTAGATCTGCCGTGCCTGCCGATTATGCCAATCGAGGCCCGGCCAGGTGGTGAGAATGTTTGTTTGATCGGGTTCAGTGCCCGCGAGCAGCGCGTATATGCGCTGCGCCAGGCCATGCGGGGCGCGCGCGCCGAGATGCAACACCAGCGCATCATAGCCACTCTGGCGGCGCGCCGAATATTCCCAATCGATCAGCCAGGTACCATCCTGGTTCTGTAATATATTCCCCGGCTGGAAGTCGCCGTGCGTCAGCGCCGTTTGGATCTTCCCGCCCAGCGCCTGCTGATGAGCGGCGACCAGGCCGTGTATACGGCCGATCACACGCAGCAAACTATCGCGCTGAGCATTACTCAGCAGGTGCGAAGCGGCTATCAGCGCCCGCGCTGTTTCGGCCTGGCGCGCCACATAGTCTTCGATACCTTCTTCGCGCGTTGTCGCTGCGAGCAAACGCTGCAAGGCAGCCATTGCAGTGTGTTCAGCGGCTTTACGTTCGCCGTCGCTGGCCAGGCGATTAATTGGCGTGCCGCTTAGGTAGCGTTCTTTGAACCACAAACCGGTTTCGCCAACCTGCTGCAATGCTGGCACCGGCAGACCAAGGGTTTCGGCCGTGCGGCGCGCTTCGATCTCGCGCTGCATAAAATCGGCGCTGAAACCTTGCTTTACAATGCCATACACACTCTGGCTTGCATAGTCGAGCACGCGGATCTTATGGTTGCCGGGAATGATCAGCAGCTGCTCGGCATTGGGCAAGCCCGGCGCAATACACAGGCTGGCCTGGGCAGCGAACGGCGCGCCAGCCCGCGAAAGCGACATATGCACGTAGGCGCGCTGTGCCAGCCGCCGCCAGGCCACCACACTGCGGGCAAATTCGCGGCGGATCGGGTCGAAGATCGCCCGGTTGGCCTCCGGCACAAAGATCGCGTTTAAGTATGGGTTGCACAGCCAGAGCTGGCCGCCATTTGCGGGCCTGGCACGCGCGCTGCCATGCTCGCGCCACTGCACGGTGGCGGGCTGGTTCCATACCTGCCGGCAAAATTCGGCCAGCGTCGCTTCCAGAATGGCCCCAAACGGCTCGCGCTGCTGTAACACACTGATGCGCATCGGTGAAGTACCCTACTCCTGGCTGCCCAGGCTTGGCATTGGCCGGCTGTGTGATTGCGTACCCGTTGCTGCCAGCACATCGCGCGCGATTGTGGCGGCCAGATCCTCCACCGGCTCGCTGCCATCGAGCACGCGCCAGAATTCGCCCTGGCTTAGCTGCTGATACTCTGCCAGCCGTTGCCCTAACACCTCGGGCGAGTCGCGGAATGGCTCGCCCTTGATATCCGAACGGCGCAGCGACTCGGCCACAGGAATCAGCAGAAGAAACGCTGCATCTGGCCGCGCCGCCGCCCACACCAGCAGCTTCCATAACCACCATCGCTCGGCGCGCTCGGCCGGGAAGTTCAGCCGGAAATCGATCAGCGTATCCCACAGGTAGCGGTCGCAGATCACCGCATAACCCTGCCGGCGCCACCAGCGCAACTGCACGCCATAGATCCGCAAGAGATCGAGCAAGGCAAGCACCAGCCACAGCCGGCGCAGCCAGGGCTTGCCAAAGGCTTGGCTGCGCTGGGCAGTATTGCCCGCTGCCGGCAAGGCCGCGCCAGGGGCGCGCCGCAGCACGCGCTTCAGCAGCTCGAACATGGGCGTGTAGCCGCCGCGCGACCAGACATACTTGCAGCGGTAGCCGTGCTGGCGCAGGGTTGCTTGCAGCAAGCCAATCTGCGTCGATTTCCCCGCGCCATCCAGCCCGCTGAACACAACCATCATTCCGTTAGCCACGGGCAAGCTCTTTCTGCGGCTTCAGCTGGGCGCGCCACCAATCCAGGAGGTCGCTCATCATCTGCTCGAACGAATACTCGGGCTGCCAGCCGGTGGCTTGCTGGAACTTGCTGGGGTCGGCGTGCAGAATGCGCACATCCGAAGGGCGCATGCGCGTCGGGTCGGCCACGATTTCGACTTTGGCCGTCGAAAGCGAAAGCAGCAGGTTCAGCATTTCGCCCACGCTGCGGCGCACGCCCGAGCCAATGTTATACACTTCGCCCGGCGTGCCGCGTTCCAGCGCCAGCCAGTAGCCGCGCACCATATCGCGCACGTCGGTCCAGTCGCGCTCGCAGGTTAAGTCGCCCACATAGATCACTGGCGGGTTCTTCAGGCCAGCTTCGATCTGAACAATCTGCTTGGCGAAGTTGCTGGTGACGAACACATCGCCACGGCGCGGGCCTTCGTGGTTGAAGCCGCGCGTCACAACTGTGCGCAGGCCATAGCTCTGGTGATACTGCCAGGCCAATTGTTCCTGTGCCACCTTGCTTACCGCATAGGGCGAGATCGGGCGCAATGGGTTGGTTTCGGCAATTGGCGTTTCGCCCGGCAACACCAGGCCATACTGCTCGCTCGAACACGCGATCTGAATCAAAGGGTCGATGCCGGCCGCGCGCACCGCTTCAAACAGGTGGATCTGGCCAATCGCATTCACATGCATTGTTTCGGCTGGCGCGCTCCACGAAGCCGGCACAAAACTCTGCGCGGCCAGGTGAAAGATCCGATCCGGCCGCACCGTTTCAATCACCGTGCGCATCGCGCCCGGGTCGGCCAGCTCGCCATACACCAGGTTGAGCTGGCCAGGCGCGCGGCAATCGGCCAGCATGCCCGATGTCGAAGCGCGGCCTTCCAATGGGCGCGAATTCACCAGGCCGCGCGCCACTAGGCCGGCCAGGTTTTCCATGCGGCTGCGCCAGCGGCACATGCCATACAGTTCGACCTCGGGAAAGTTCGCCAGGATGTACTCGGCCAGGTGGCTGCCGGCCATGCCGGTGACGCCGGTGATCAGCACGCGCTGCGTGGGTGCATCGTGGTGCTCTGCGCGCGGCTGCGGCTTGGGGAACAGGTTCGATAATTCAAGCTCGGGGTAGTTGGCAACAATATGTTCAATCAGTTCATTTTTATTTTCGTTGGCATCGGTGGCTGGAATGTGTGTAGGCATTGCGATGACTCCTTCAATTTCATTTTTCGATTACACCAATTACGCGGTCGCCGCGAGGCGTAGCCATTGGCCTGCGGCAGCAAGGTATTCTGCTATTTTTGTGTGCCAATTTTGGCGCTCCGCGCCAAAATTGGCACACCTTCGTCGTAACGTACCGCTCTGCCGCCTGTGGTGAGCTTGCCGAACCGCAGGCTAAAATCCCACCGCGTAACACATACACATTACACAACTCGGCTCAACAGCGTGTTTTCGTACCACTGGATCGTGTTCTGCAGCCCTTCTTCAAACGCCACCTGCGACTCAAAGCCAAACAGCGCTTTGGCGCGGCTGGTATCGAGTTTGCGGCGCGGCTGGCCATTTGGTTTGCTAG
>LJCR01002208.1 GCA_001399705.1 Kouleothrix aurantiaca | reverse complement strand
CACTCAGTCACCCAGTCACCCTGTCTCTTGTCTCCCCTTCTCCATGTCTACTGCGGCGGCGCGCGCACCTCGATGGTGTCGAACCAGGCGCGGGCGCTTTGCTCGCCGGGCGGCGCGTCGAGTGCCAGGCCAATGCGCGATTCCAGCGCAGCGCCGGGCGGCAGCGTGTAGCGCGCCAGCTCGTGATTGTTCGCGTAGAACGTAAGCGTGTCGCCGGTGCGGCGCGTCGCCAGCCGGTTGGTTGCGCCCGCGCCAGTGTGGAGCGCGTCGCTGGCGGTCCAATCGAGAAGAGGACGCGCCGCGCCGACCTGCTGCCATTCCAGGCGGTAGCGCCCTTCCGCGTCGATCAGCACGCGGTAGAAATCGTTGGGCCGGCCGAGCAGAAAGAACAAGCCAGCCTGCCCGCGCGCGATTCGCACGTCTGCGCTCAGCTCGAAATCGTGGGCGGCGAGCGGCGCGCTGGTGCTAAAGCTTGGCCGGCTGTCGAGCGACAGTTCGTAGCCGCCGTCGCGGTAGCTGCTGTGCCAGCTCGGCCCCAGCACTTCGGGCCAGCCCGCCGCCGCCTGATCGAACGTTTCGCGCAGCACCATCGGCCAGTCGCTGGCGGGCATGGGCGTGGGCGCAGGTGTGGCGGGCGCGGGTGGCTGTGCAATTGGCTGGGCGGCCCCGGCGGGCAGCGCTGTTGCGCTTGCCGTGGGCTGAGCTGCCGCAGTTGGTGCAATCGCCTGCTCGGCGACGGCGGGTGCGCGCCTCCAGCCCGGCCCCAGCCCCGCGCCAAGCAGGGCCACCGCGGCGACGCTGGCGGCCAGCGCGAGCGCGCGCGCGAGGCGCGGCCACGAGCTGGAGGCCGAGAATGGGCGTCGTGCTCTGCGGTTCAGGCGTATGCGATACGCCGGTTCTTGGCTATGCGGGTTCTGGTCTGGACGTGTTGCAATATGCCCTTCGCCGGTTCTGCGGTTCAGGCGTATGCGATACGCCGGTTCTTGGTTCTCGGTTCTGGGTTCTTGTATCTTTATCATGGCGTGTCTGCCCCGCCCGGCTTGGCAACCTGCCACAGCTCCACCACCGTGCCGTCGGCCTCCCAGCGGCGGATCGGGTGGGCGTGCTGCCACGCTTCCAGCGCCACCGGGAATTGTGTGCCGACAAAATTCTGCTCAAGGCCGGGCGGGGCAGACAC
>LJCR01002210.1 GCA_001399705.1 Kouleothrix aurantiaca | reverse complement strand
ATCGACGCGATCACGCGCACGCGCCTGCAAGACGAACTCGCTGCCATTCAGCGCAAGCTCCACAAAACGATCCTGTTTGTCACGCACGATGTGGAAGAAGCGCTGCGCCTGGCCGACAAGATTATTATCATGCGCAAAGGCACGATCGTGCAGTACGACACGCCGCTGGGCATTGTGACGCGCCCGCGCGATGCGTTTGTCGAGCAATTGGTGGGCACCGACGATATGCTGCGCCGGCTGAGCCTGATTCACGTGCGTGATGTGCTTCATGGTGATGGCGACATAGCGGCGGCAAACGGCCTGCCCACGATCCGCGCCGACACCGATTTGCGCAGCGCGCTTTCGCACATGCTCGCGAGCAACGCCGAAGCGCTGGGCGTAACAGACGCGAGCGGGCAGCCGATCGGGCGAGTGACGTTTGCGGCCATGCGCGCAGCCGTGGCGGGCCGCGCCGCTAGCGCCTGAAACGAGCGTTTCCAATGCAGAATATTCTGGCTGGCCTGCGCTACCTGATCAATAACAGCGGCCTGGTGCTCGGGCTGGTGGGCGAGCACCTGCGCCTGGCCGCAATCTCGCTCGCAATCGCGCTGCTAATCGCCGTGCCGCTGGGCTGGCTGCTCAGCCGGGTGCGCTGGCTGCGCGGCCCGGTGCTGGGCGTGCTGGGTGTGATCTATACGATCCCCAGCCTGTCGCTGTTTGTGCTGCTCATCCCGCTGCTCGGCCTGGGGCCGCGCACCGCCATCGTCGCGCTGATTGCCTACGCGCAGCTGGTGCTGGTGCGCAATGTTGTTGTGGGGCTGGTCGGCATCGACCCGGCGATTGTCGAGGCGGCGCGCGGCATGGGCATGAATGGCTGGCAGCGCTTCGCCCGCGTCGAGCTGCCGCTGGCGCTGCCGCTGATCCTGGCCGGCACGCGCGTGGCAACACTTTCGATCATTGGCATTGGCACGATCGCGGCGTTTATCAACGGCGGCGGGCTGGGCCGGCTGCTGTTCGACGGCGTGGCGACCGGCAACCGCGGCAAGATTGTGGCGGGCAGCATTGCAATCGCGCTGCTGGCCCTGGGCGCGAATATGATCCTGCGCTGGCTCGAGCGGCGCTCGGCGCGCGCGCTGCTGGGCGAAGACGCCGCGCTTTCGTAGCGGCGCTAGGCTGCCACCGCGCCGCTGCGCGCCAC
>LJCR01002206.1 GCA_001399705.1 Kouleothrix aurantiaca | reverse complement strand
CCATTGACCCAGGTCGTAATATCCGAAGGCCAGTCGGCGTTGTGGTGCGGCGCCTCCGAGCACACTTCCATGCTGAGCTGCAGCGAGGTAGGCTGTGCCAGGGTCGGCAGGCGGTTGGGGAAGCGATACTCGACATAGCCGTGGCGGAACCACAGCAGCTGCGCCTCGGCGCGCGCCGGCTCGTAGAACGAGGCCGGGTCGTCGAGCAGGCCGATGATGCCCGAATTGCTCAGCAGCCCGCAGGTCGGCGCGATCTGGCAATCCACAAACGCGCCAATCGGCATGGCCTGCTCCACGGCGTGCTCGCGCGGCGATTCGGCCATAGGCAGCTCGATCACAATCGTGTCGTACTTGCGCGCGGCGACTTTGCGCAGCCCGCGGCTGGCCGGCTCGAACTCGGTGCGGATCAGGCCGGCTTCTTCCAGCGTTTCGATGTGCAGCGCGGCAGTGGAGGCGGGCAGATCAAGCGCGGTGGCGATGTCGTTCACGCTGGCGAGGCGGCCAGCCAGAAAGCGCAGAATGCGCACGCGGTTCAGCGAATCGAGCGCCTTGAACACGCGCTCAAGCTGCGCGCTGTCGGTGGCGTCGCCCAGCAGAAGGGTGCGATTTCGTGGCTCGGGGTTTTGCACGGCGCGCTCGCTTTCCTCAGGAGTAGCGAGAGATAGCACGAACTTCTTGTTTCCTTCCAAGATGTTTGTAATATACAGCTCTGTTTCCCACATGTCAAGCGAGGATTCTGGAAGAAAGAACGCACGTTACATTCGAGCTTGCGCCATCAGGAAGCGCTTTCCCATGTTTTGCGCCGCCGCAGGTGCCAGGGTGATTTTGCGGGGCCAGTCGCTCGTTTCCAATAATGTTGGAAGCTCGCCAGCTTGGGCTGGCTGGGCGAATCTGCTACAATGCGCCCATCCACTACACAAGGAGCTTACAGCAATGAGCGACCAGCTTGCAGCCCCGCTTGCGGCGCTGGCGGCCTTTCCGGCGCAGTTGCGCGCGCAGATTCAGGGCCTCGACGACGCGGCGCTGCACTTCCGGCCCGCGCCCGGCGAGTGGTCCATTCTCGAAATCATCGGCCACATGATCGACGTCAGCACGCTGTGGCCCAGCCGCATTCGCCACATGCTGGCCAGCGAAAACCCGCAGCTTGCCGCCGTCGACCCGGCGTGGGTGCAGCAGCG
>LJCR01002207.1 GCA_001399705.1 Kouleothrix aurantiaca | reverse complement strand
TTGCTGCGCGTGCCACTCGCCGCGCCCGTGCTGGCCGAGGCCGAAACGCTCGTGCCCGAAAGCGAAACCGCCATTGTCGGCGTGACGCCGGCCGCCACGCGCATCTACCTCACCGAGATGGCCGGCGGGCCTTCGCAGGTGCGCGTGATTGGCAGCAATGGCGGCGACCAGGGACGGCTGCCGCTTGCGCCGGTATCGGCGGTGGGTCAGGTGCTGGCGCTTGACGGCGACACGATTCTGTATCGCAGTAACACCTTTGTCGCGCCGCCGGCCTGGTATCGCTTCGACCCGCAAGAAGAAGAACCCGCGCCAACCGCGCTGCGCACACACTCGCCCGCCGACTTCAGCGACACGCTGGTTTCGCGCATTTTCGCCACCGGGCGCGACGGCACGCGCGTGCCGATCAACGTGCTGCACCGCGCCGGCGTCGCCCTCGACGGCAGCAACCCGACGCTGCTGTACGCCTATGGCGGCTACGGCATCTGCCTCGCGCCCTTCTTCGACCCGGGGCTGAGCGTGTGGCTGGAGCAGGGCGGCGTGTTTGCGGTGGCAAACCTGCGCGGCGGCGGCGAGTACGGCGACGCCTGGCACCTGGCCGGCAACCTCACGCGTAAGCAAACCGTCTTCGACGATTTCCTGGCCTGCGCCGAGCATCTGGTGACCGCGGGCTATACCAACCCCGAGCGGCTGGCGATCATGGGCGGCAGCAACGGCGGCCTGCTGATGGGCGCGGCGCTCACGCAGCGGCCCGAGCTGTTTCGCGCGGTTGTCGCGGCCGTCGGCATCCACGACATGCTGCGCGTCGAGCTTGATCCGAACGGCGCGTTCAATATCACCGAGTTCGGCACGGTGGCCGACCCGGCGCAGTTTGCGGCGCTCCATGCCTACTCGCCCTACCATCACGTCGTCGACGGCACGGCCTACCCGGCGGTGCTGTTCACAACCGGCGACCACGATGGGCGCGTCAACCCGGCCCACTCGCGCAAAATGACAGCGCGTCTGCAAGCCGCCACAAGCTCGGCGCGGCCGATTCTGCTGCGCACCAGCGCCAATGCTGGCCATGGCATGGGCACCAGCCTGAACGAGCAGATCGTCGAAGAAACTGATGTCTACACCTTCCTGTTCGACCAGCTTGGCATGACCTATGTTGCGCCCGAGGTCGCGCTGGCGCAGTAAAC
>LJCR01002205.1 GCA_001399705.1 Kouleothrix aurantiaca | reverse complement strand
CCATGATTGTGCGTACCTTCAACGAGCGCGCCACGGCGCTGGCCTTTCCGCTCGGCGGCGTTGGCACCGGCAACGTCTCGCTCGGCGCGCGCGGCGAGCTGCGCGACTGGGAGATCTTCAACCGCCCCGCCAAGGGCGCGCTGCTGCCAAATACCTTCTTCGCCATCCGCGCGCAGGCCGGCGATTCACAACCCGTCGCCCGCGTGCTCGAAGCGCCAATCCAGCCGCCATACACCCTTTCGCACGGCTTCCACCCAATCACCGCCGCAGGGTTGCCGCGCATGGCCGGCGCGACCTTTCGCGGCGAGTATCCTTTCGCAACGATTGAATTCCATGCGCCCGATCTGCCCGTGCATATCTCGCTCGAAGCCTACACGCCGCTCCTTCCACTCGATCCCGCCGCCTCGGGCATTCCCGGCGCGGTGCTGGCCTACACCGTCACCAACACTGCCGACGCGCCAGTGAAGCTGACGCTGGTCGGCTCGCTGTTCAACCCGGTCGGCGGGCTGGCGCTCGACCCGTATGGCAACCTCGCGGCAGGCGGCGTGGGCCAGAACGTGAACGAGCTGCGCGACGAAGCGGGGCTTCGCGGTTTGCTGCTGCGCTCCGAGCAGTTCGGCCCGAATGACCTTCAGTTCGGCGAGCTTGCACTGGCAACCGACCATCCCAACATTACTGCCAAGCGCGCATGGCTGCGCGGCGCGTGGTACGACTTCCTGCGCGAGTTCTGGGACGACCTCACCGACGACGGGCTGCTCACCGATCTTGGCTACGACACACCTTCCGAGGCGGGCAAGACCGACACCGGCTCGCTTGGCCTCGTCGCCACACTCGCGCCGGGCGAGAGCACAACGCTGCGCTTCTTCCTGACGTGGTATTTCCCCAACCGCCCGAACAGCTGGAACGTGCGCAAGCCCGCGCCGACCGTGCGCAACCACTACGCCACCCGCTTCGACGGCGCGTGGGCAGTGGCGCGCGAGCTGGCCGGCAAGCGCGAATACCTCGAAGCGGCGACGCGCCAGTTCCACAATTCCCTGTTCAGCAGCACGCTCCCGCCCGCCGTGCTCGACGCGGTTTCCGCCAACATCGTGCCGATTCGCAGCACCACCTGCTTCTGGCTTGAAGATGGGCGCTTCTTCGGCTACGAGGGCTGCTTCGACGACGCGGGCTGCTGCGACG
>LJCR01002204.1 GCA_001399705.1 Kouleothrix aurantiaca | reverse complement strand
CGCATACACCTGCTGGTTCGCGCCCCAGCGCCGCGCCGCCAGCGCCACAATTGCGCGGTTCGGCTGCGCCGCGCCGATCTGCCGCCAGTCGAGGTCGGCCGGCACGCTGGCGGGCAGCTGCGCCGCGCTGGCCGGGCCATTGTCGGTCAGCACCACCATCTCGCGCCGGGCCGTGCCTTCAAATGCCGCCTCGGCCAGCGTCAACGCTCCTGCCAGGTCGGTACCAGTGCCGCCCGGCTGCTGCGCATCGAGCGCGGCCAAAAATGTGGGAAGATCGGCGCCAGTGCCAAGCGCAAGCACGCGCGCTGCGGGGCCAGCCGCCACAAGCACAGCGCGGTCGCCAGCGCCCAGGCTGCGCAGCGCCACACGCGCCTGTTCCTGCGCCTGGGCGAATCGCGTGCTACTGCCATCGCGCGCGGCCATGCTGGTCGAGGTGTCGAGCACAATCGCGAGCTGGCGCGACCCACCAAGGATTCGCGCGATCTGCGGGCGGCCAAGCGCCAGCGCGATCAGCGCCGCTGCCAGCAGTTGCAGCAGCAGCAGCAGCGTTAGCGGCAGGCGGCGCACGCGCTGAGCCGACTGGCGGCGCGGCACGTTTTGCCAGAGCAGCAAGCTCGGCACGACCACGCGCCGCCGCCGCTCGCGCAGCAGGTGCAGCACAATGATCACCGGCAGCGCCAGCAGCGCCAGCAGGCCAATTGGCAGAAGAAAGGTCACTGTACAATTTTCCGAATGCGCAGGTAGGGCACCACTTGGCGCTCAAGCGGCCAGCTGGTGAGCACCTGGGCGTAGGTCGCGCCGCGCCGCGCGCAGGCCCCCGCCACCCGTTCCTGCCAGCCATGCACCTGCTGGCGGTAGGCGGCCAGCGTCGCAGCATCGAGCGTGAGCGGCAGGCGCTGGCCGGTTTCGGCGTCTTCAAGCTCAATCGGGCCGCTCAGGTCGGGCGCCAGCTCGCGCGGGTCGAGCAGATGCAGCACCAGCACCTGCCAGCGCGGCGTGGGCAGCGCGGCCAGCGCGGCGTCCAGGTTGTCGGGCGCGAGCAGGTCGGAGCAGACGACCAGCAGGCCACCGTGCGGGTGCTGGCGCGCATATGCCCCAAGCGACTGCGCCAGGCCGGTGGGTTGGTCGGGCGGCACGGCCTCAATGAAGCGCAGCATCTCAAGCGCGCGCGCCTTGCCC
>LJCR01002203.1 GCA_001399705.1 Kouleothrix aurantiaca | reverse complement strand
GCATGTCCTGATCGCGTTCGATCTGCCGCAGCGCGATCACTAAGCGACATCCCCTCACTACGGCGAAGAGCAGATCAGTTGAGCCACCGAGCGCGCAGAGATCATGGAGATTGCTTTCTCCCCCAGCGCGCTCGGTGGCTCGCCGTTGCACGGTGCGCGTCCAGTGGTTTTGCACCAATGAATCTGTTTGATTGCTATTTGACAATTCTGCGCAACTCACGTATTATTCGCCGCAACAATTAAATAGCGCAACTCTTATCCAGAGAGGTGGAGGGACCGGCCCTTTGAAACCTCGGCAACCCTGGAAAAAGCGTCGGCGTGCAACGTTTAGTGAACGAGGCATGCGCAGCTTGATCATTAGGGTGCCAAATCCGGCAGCGCGACTGGAAGATGAGAGGCATACGTCGGACGTAAGCCCCTTCCTATGGTATTGGAAGGGCTTTTTGTTTCAGCGTTGCACATGGCCCTCATCTGCGCGATGAGGGCTTTGTTGTTGCCGGCCCCTTCGCGCAGCGCCTCATCCGTGGCACGTGGCTTGTTCTCGTTGTAAGGAGGCATTCCCGATGGCGGACGAAACGAAATTCACCGGCTTTGAAACCCTTGCGCTCCACGCCGGCCAGCAGGCCGACCCGACCACCGGCGCGCGCGCGGTGCCGATCTACCAGACGACGTCCTACCAGTTCAAGGACACCGACCACGCCGCACGGCTGTTTGGCCTGCAGGAATTCGGCAATATCTACACCCGCATCATGAACCCGACGCAGGATGTGCTCGAGCAGCGCATCGCCGCGCTGGAGGGTGGCGTGGCCGCGCTGGCACTGGCTTCGGGCCAGGCCGCCGAAACCTTTGCGGTGCTGAATATCGCCGGCGCGGGCGACAATATTGTGTCGTCGACCGACCTGTACGGCGGTACCTACAACCTGTTCAAGCACACCCTGCCGAAGCTGGGCATCACCACGCGCTTTGTCGATGCGCGCGACCTGGATGGCTTCCGCAGCGCGATTGACGGCAAGACCAAGGCGTTCTTCCTGGAGCTGATCGGCAACCCCAAGCTCGACGTGCTGAACCTTGGGGCGATCTCGGCGATTGCCCACGAGGCCGGCGTGCCGGTGATTGTGGACTCGACCACGGCGACGCCGTACCTGTGCAAGCCGTTCGATTTCGGCGCGGATATTGTGGTG
>LJCR01002202.1 GCA_001399705.1 Kouleothrix aurantiaca | reverse complement strand
GTGGTATACCACTAGGCGCTGGCGCACGACCTCGGGCCGGTCGTCGTCGCGGGCCACCAGGCGGCCGCCGCGCTCCTGGCAGCGCAGCACGCTTGACAGGTCGTCGATATGCACTGGGAATGGCTCGCCCACGCCTTCGCAGATGCGGCGGCCGCTCAGGCGGCGCACCACTTCCTCGTCGCTCACATCAAGCGCGAGCACACCATGCAGGGTGCGGCCAAAATCGGCCAGCATGCCGCCCAGGCCGCGCGCCTGGTGCAGCGTGCGCGGGTAGCCGTCGAGCAGAAAGCCTTGGCCGGCATCAAGCCCTTCCAGCGTGGCGCGCAGCAGCCGGTCCATCAGCGAATCGGGCGCAAGGTTGCCCTTATCGAGGTAGGGCATCACCTCGCGGCCAATCGCGCTGCGGGCCTGCATCTCGGCGCGCAGGCGCTGGCCGGTCGAAATACTCACAAGCTGGCACTCGCGCGCAATCGCCTCGGCGATCGTGCTTTTGCCCGAGCCAGGTGGCCCGACCAGCACAATATTCAGGGGTGGCGTGGTTTGCATAGTATCGATCTGCCTTTATCAGCGAACGGCGATATTATAACGCAATGCTCCTGGCTTGCGCGCCGGGCGCTTGCGCGCATCAGAGCGCCATCCGTTTGCCGCTGCCGGGCTTGTATGCTATACTATGGGGCGGTGCGTCACAGCGCGCCGAAGTACACACACTCCCCTATCGTGGCAGTCCTGCCGGCGGCGCGCCGGTCCTGCGCGAGCAAAGGGGGGGTGGCGGAAACTCAATCTTTAAGGAGGAATACCAACCTTATGACTCAGGGAACCCAACGGCTCGTATCCATGAAGTCGCTGCTCGAGTCGGGCGCGCACTTCGGCCACCAGACCAAACGCTGGAACCCGAAGATGAAGTCGTATATCTTTACGGCTCGCAACGGCATTCACATCATCGACCTGCAGAAGACGATCACCGGCCTGACGGCGGCATACAACTTTGTCGTCGAAACGGCGGCCGCAGGCGGCAAGATCCTGTTTGTCGGCACCAAGAAGCAGGCGCAGGAAGCAGTGGCCGAAGAAGCGGCGCGCGCCAACCAATTTGCGATCACGCAGCGCTGGCTGGGCGGCACGCTCACCAATTTCGTGACGATCCGCAAGCGCCTGCGCTACCTGGCCGATCTCGAAGAGCAGCGC
>LJCR01002201.1 GCA_001399705.1 Kouleothrix aurantiaca | reverse complement strand
GCGGCCGGAAGACTACCGCGTCGACGTGTACCGCTCGGGCGGGCACGGCGGCCAGGGCGTCAACACCACCGACTCGGCGGTGCGGATTGTGTACAAGGGCGGCACGCCCGACGAAATTGTGGTGACCTGCCAGGACGGGCGTTCGCAGCTGAAAAACAAGGCCGCCGCGCTGTCGGTGCTGCGCGCCCGGCTGTACGCCATCGAAGAAGAAAAGCGCCAGAAAGAGCTGGGCGAATCGCGCCTGGCGCAGGTGGGCACCGGCGAGCGCGCCGAGAAGATCCGAACCTACAACTTCCCGCAGGATCGCGTGACCGACCACCGCATCAACCAGAGCTTTTCGAACCTGCCGGGCATGATGGATGGCGATATCGACCGCCTGATCGAGGCGCTGATCATTTTCGACAACACCGAGCGGCTGGAGGCTGTCGGCATCGACGCCTAGCGGCTCCTTATTCATCGGCCTGGCACGCCAGGCTCCATGAAGCGGTTATTTCATTTCCAGATACGGGGGTGTCGCCAGCAGGCTCGCCCCCTTTTTTGACCCCTGAAATAGGCGCTTGAGCGCGAACGAGGTTAGCCAGTGAACACGCACACGCCCCTAGCAGCGTCGCTAGATGCATTGATTACCGCGATGCCCAAGGTCGAGCTGCACCTGCACCTGGAAGGGGCGATGCAGCCAGCCACGCTGCTGCGCATTGCCGAGCGCAACCAGGTCGAGCTGCCCGCGCGCGACGTGGCGGGCGTGACGCAGCTGTTCAGCTACCGGCATTTCCACGAGTTCCTGACCGTGTTTATGGTGCTGGCGCGCTCGCTCAAGCGCGGCGAGGATTTCGAGCTGCTGGCCTACGAGCTTGGGCATCACCTGGCCGACCAGAACGTGCGCTACGCCGAGGTCATGGTGTCGGCCTTCCAGTACTACAATCGCGGCATCGACCTGGGCGAGGTAGTGCAGGGCGCGATGGCTGGCTTCAACCAGGCCGAGCGCGAGCGCGGCACGCGCGTGCGGCTGGCCTTCGACTACGGGCGGCAGTTTGGCGTCGAGACGGCCTGGAAAGTGCTTGACCTGGCGGTTGCGAACATGCGCTACGGCCTGGTGGCGTGGTCGATCGGCGGCGACGAGGTGAACTACCCGCCCGAGCTGTTCGCTGAGGTGTTCGCGGCGGCGCGGCGGGCCGGGCTGCAC
>LJCR01002200.1 GCA_001399705.1 Kouleothrix aurantiaca | reverse complement strand
GCGGCGAACTGCGCGGCGTAGCCCAGCCTCGCGCCAACTACCCAGCCGGCCAGCAGCACCAGCGTGAGCGTGCTGATCGTGTCGGCGGGGAGTGCAAGCCGCGCCGCCTCGCGCTCGGCCAGCCAGGCCGCCAGCCACGCTCCCAGCATGATCGCCAGCGGCGCGGCAGGCAGCGCGAGACGCCAGATTTGCAGCACGGGCAGCATCAGGGCGCCTCGTCGAGCAGCGCGCCAACCTTGGTTTGCAGCACCGCCGCGCTGATTGGCCCGCCAAAAATCACCGAGCGAATGACACCCTTGCGGTCGACAATAAAGGTATTGGGCAGAGCGCGCACCATGTAGGCGCGTGTGACTGCGCCGTCGGTGTCGAGCAGCATGGGGAAGCTCAGTCCAAGCTCACTGATGAATGCCTCGGCGTGGGCGGCGGTGTCTTGCACAGTGCTGTTGACGGCCAGCACTTGCAGGCCGCGTTCGCGCTCGGCGTCGTAGATCTGCTGGATGGCGGGCATCTCGGCGCGGCAAGGGCCACACCAACTCGCCCAGACATTGACGATCACGACTTTGCCGCGCTGGTCAGCGAGGGCGAGGGCAGTGCCGGCAGGAGTGCTGAGCGTGAAATCGGGCGCGGCGAAACCTTCGCGCGGGCTGGCGCTGACGGGTACGTGCGGCGCGGGTGTGGCCGACAAGGCGATCCACGCCCCGCCAAGCAGCAAGGTCGCCAGCACGAGCATGCGCCAGCGCCGGGCATCACGCAGCCATTCGAGCATGGGATAGTCCTCGCAGCAAAGAGCAGCAACAAAGCCACAGAGCGCACCGAGGACACGGAGTTTGTGAACCTCTGTGATCTTGGTGGCCTCCGCGGCGAAACATTTTACGCCGAGTCATTATTGCCGGCAAACCGCCCGGGCATCGGCGGCGGGGCATGAAAATGCGCCAGGCACAGCACGAGCGCCACGGCGGATGCCGAGCGCCCGGCTTTCCTTTCCCCCAACAACAGCGTTTAACCCAGAATACGCGCGCGCACAGTAGATACCACCGCCGCTACGCCTTCGTCCAGCCCTTCCAATAGCTCGGCGGCGCGGGCGCGGGCCTGCTCGGCAAAGGCGGCATCCTCGATCGCGCCGAGGTTGATGTCGACGTTCAAGAGCGCGGTTGGCACCGCCGCGCGCCCGGCCAGCGCCGGCG
>LJCR01000220.1 GCA_001399705.1 Kouleothrix aurantiaca | reverse complement strand
GCTGTGCGCGGCCAGCCGCGCGTTGGTCAGGCACTTGCGCTGCTCGGCGCGCCGAGCTTTGTCGGACGCGCCGGCCGGGAGCTGCCTCACCGGGCAATTGCCTGCGGCCAGGCGCTGCCGGCGCTCGGGAGTTACGACAGCGATCTCATCCTGTTGCAGCTCGGGAGGGATGATGGTTGCGGTCATACAGCGTCCTCGACCAGGTTGAGCATCGCCTCGATTGCCTCTGCCGCCGTGCGCAGGCATGCGATGATCTCGGTCAGGCTGATCGCAAGCACGCGGCGCTGGTAGGAGCGGTACGGACTGTCGGTGTCTTTCTCCAGGAAGTACAGCAGGCCGCCGGCGATCCCGGAGAGGTCTTTGTCGATACGCGGAGAAGTCGCGATAGGTGCGCACGCGCTGCGCAACGCCTGCCGCGTCGCCTTATCCAGGCCAAAATACGCTGGTTGCGAGCCCGCAAGGCTCGGCAGCCCGAGCAGTGCGGCCTGAAAAGCGTCGAAAGGGCATGGACTGTGAGGCCGGTCGGTGAGGTAACGCCCGCAGCGCTTGCAGAACGGGACGCCGGCCGCCTCGCAGAGCTGCGCCGCAAAGCGAGCGCGGAAGCCTTCTTGCTGGTAGCCGCGGCCGCCGCGAGTTTTGATGTACTCCTCGGCAGCTTTGCGGAGCGCCTCGCCGAGGTCGGCGAACTGGAGCAGCGCGCGGGCTGCCGCGAGCGGGCGCCGCACGCCGGGCCAGTCGGTCCGGTCGTTGGCTACCTCGATAGTCTCGGGGTTGGCCGCAACAAACTGCTGCGCGAGCGCGGAGACGGTGGTTGGCTTGGACGTTCGGGTTGGCAATGCTATCTCCTTGACAAAGGTATCATAACCTGATACGCAAGAGTGTATCATGCTTTTTAGTTATGTCAAGTAAGAATGCGAGGCTATCCCACGATAGCCGCCGCGCGTGCGTCACTATGTCCTTGGCTCAGACGGCATCTCGCTCGGGATGTCCTACGACATAGACCGTCGACGTCCCGAGCGACACTCCCTGCTCGGAGGTTTGTGGCTCCTGCTCGATGCTCAGCAGCAGCCAGCCGCGCCGGAACAGCAGATTGACGTTCTCGCCGCGATCGCTCCGCACCCGCCGCACGGTCTGAATGGCCTGTAGCTGGAGCACGCCGCTTAGCACCGCCGGCGAGGGCACGGCGGGGTTGGCCTCGACGGCGCCCGAGCGCATCAGGTCGCCAATAAGCGCCGCCGCGCCGCCGACCAGGTCGACGCCGGTGTAGCGCGGCAGGCCGCGGGGGCCTGTTTGCGGGGCTATGACGTGCCAGAGCGCTGGCCGCGGCTCAGGCTGAAAAACGTGATCGTAGTGTTCGGCAAGAAATGCTGCCGCGGCCGTTCCCCTGGCCAGATCAAGCTCGGTCGCCCGGCCGTCGGAGAGCGCGTAGATCCGGCTGCCCGGCACATCAAGCGGCGCGAATGTACTGAAGCACGGAGCCAGTGCTGGAATACGCGCAGCGAGCTGGCTGCGCAACGCGGCCTGGCTGTCCGCCAAGAGCGTCTGCGCGCCGCTGGTGGTGTGGATCGTCAGCGTATAGGCGGCATCGGTTGGCACATCAGTCTCCATCAAGTGGTTCTTTCAGAGTGGCCTATGGGCCTGCGCCTCAACCCGCCATTCGCAATGCGGGCATACTGTGCCGGGCAGCACCTTCTCGAAGGTGTTGCCGCGATCGGCGTCGGCCTTGCCGTCCTCGCCGACCGTGCATCCGACGATCTCGCCGCCGGATAGAATGAGATAGTGCGCTGTGCGCGTGTCGCTATCCTCCAGGCGGTCCGCGAGCGCCTGGAGGGCGTGGCGCGCTTCCAGGTCGAGACTGATCGCGCCGTCGATCGCCGCGCAGAGCCGCGCGATTGCATCAGACGGCAGGGCGCCGCGCAGCGCGTCGATCTCACGTGGGGTTAGCACGGCTGTTGATGTGCTCAAAATCGTTCCTTTCGGGCGGCTTAGCGCCCGAGCTGGACAAGCGCCTCGCGGCGCGCCTGGCGGTCCGCGATCGCACGGGCGGCGCGCTCCAGTTCGCGGCGCGCGTCCGTGCGCGTGCCGCGCTTCAGCCGGTAGATGATGTTCTTTGCCTGCCCAATGCAGACCATCGGAAAGTCGTGCGGCGGGACCTCGCGGATTGCGGCGAGAACTTCGCCAAACACCGCGTTGCACGCCTCGCCCGCGTCCAGCACGTGGATAACGGTGACCAACGCCAGCGCGCGGTCGTACGGGTCGGCCTCGGCGCGCGCCTCGACGAGCAGCGTGTCAAGCGCGCTCTGCCGCTCGGCGTCCGGCAATTGACCGGCGATCTGCGCCAGCGCGACGTAGCGTTCGTCCGCCGTGCAACGCAGCACCAGGTCCCGCAGCGAGCGCAACAGCTCCGCCCGCGCCGCCTCGTCGGCGATGTGCTCTGCCAACCGCGCGACCTGCCGCGACCAGACCGCGCGCCGGTCGTCGTGCGGGTCCTGCTCCGCAATCAGCGCCACGCATGCCCGCAGCCGCTCGATGAGCACGTCCTGCTCGTCGCGATGTCGCCGTGCCGCCTGGTAGGTCGCGCGGTATGTACTGCTGCTCGGGGGCTGTTGCAAGCCGCTCATCACCGGTTCCGATCTCTTGCTTGACAACAGTATCATATCATGTTACTATAATACCACTTTGTGATACTATTGTCAAGCAGCGGTCGAGGCCGCTGGAACGTTCGACATCCCGGAGCAGGCGCCATCATGCTTTCATCGACACACGCGATCAACCATACCGGCGTGCTCGCTGCACAGGAGGAACAATCAATGCCCCGGCTACAGCCTGAAGATGTGAGCGGCGAACTCCACCGCATTGCCCGGATGCCCATAGCAGGCGCCAGCGCCGCGATGGACGACGCAGAAGCCGAGCAGGAGCGCGCGAACGCGCTGGGCCGAATCCTGAACCTGGTTCCGCCGGACCTTCTCCCGGCCGCGATAGCCCTGCTCGCGACGCTGCCGTCGGCGGTACGCAGCCGCCTGATGGAGCGCTATGCCGATCGCGCACGGAAGGCCGCAGCGCCAGCGATCCTGGACGCTGTGCTGGCGGTTTCCGACGCGGGCGCACGTATGGAGCTGCTGGAGGAGCTTGCACGCAAGCTCCCACGCCAAAGCATCGAGACTGCCGCGGAGGCCGCGCGCGCGGCGCTCCCGGCCGTAGAGCGTACTGGTGAAGACGCCGAGGCTGAGAGCGCCGCGCTATTCCAGCGGCACCGGGTCGCCGATGTGCTGCTCGTGCTGGCGCGGCGCGCCGACGTGCCCGAGCTGCGACTCCGGCTCGCGCGAGAGGCGCGCGACCTGGCACTCACAACGCCGCTTCTGCTCGGCTCGTGGCAACTCCGCGCGCTCACCCGCGCCAGCCTGTTGCTGCCTCCTGATGAGCGCACGGCGCTCCAGGACCTGACGATCGACATCGCGCTGCGCGGCGAATTCGAGACGGCGCGGCCCGAGTCGCAGGCGCTGCTGCTGTCGGTGATTGCCGGCAAGCTGTACGGCCCCGCGCGCCGCCGTATCCTGCGGCTGCTTCCGCAGTTTGAGGCCGATCACCAGATGCAGATACGCACTGGCCTTGCCGACCGCGGCGCGCTGTAGCTGACACAAGAGAGAGCACAACTACGCAGATTCTTCGCATCACCAACGACGGCTACCGCCGCAGCTACATCTGGCACAGCGGCGATTTTATCCCAGCCCTCAGCTACATCGTCACGGTCGCGCCCGACGGCCGCGTGAGCTTCGAGACGCCCTCGCTACGCAACGCCAGCCGGGAGGATCTGGACGTGGTCATCGAGCTGCTCCAGGAGTGCCGCCGCGAGGCCGAACGGATCGCGCACGGCGAGGTGAGCTTTCTGAGCACGGCGGAGGCCGAGGCGTGGCTCGCCGCCTACCGCGCCGAGCTTGGGCGGGCTGATGCCGCCGCGGCAAACACGCTCCTGAGCGGCGGCGCGCACGCGCTGACCCCCGGCGACGTGCTGCGCGACCTGGATCAGGCGATCGGCCAGTTCGGCGAGTACACGCTCACAGACAAAGGCGCGCACGAGGTGATGGACATTGCGCCGATCGTCCGCGCCCTGCGCGAGATGGAGGCGCCGATCGCAGCGCAGTTCCTGGTCGACCTGCTCGCGCACGAGCACGGTGGTAGCGTCGTGTCGGCCGTGCTCGGCGACCTGGACGACGCGCCCGAGGCGTGGTGGGACGCGCTGATGGCCGCGCGGCCGGTGCTACAAGAGTATTACTAGGCGGCACATACCGCACTGGAGCACATATGGCACGACAGCAACAAAAGAAAGCTGCTCCAACGAGCAGCAGTATCACCTGGATAGTTCCCAGCACGCCGCGCGTGCTGCTCGCGATCGCGCAGCTTCTCGCGCTGCCGGATCTCGAATCGGTCGACGTCAGGCGCAGCGGCGAGGGCTGAGCGGTGACTGTGACCGTCCCTAAGGCGCCTGGCTGCCAGCGGCTGCCGCAGCGGATCATCTCTGCGGCGCTGGCCGCTTCCGACCACCCGCTGGTTGGGGCGGTGGTGACGGCGGTGCGCCCGATGAATCCGGCCGAGCTGGAGGCCGAGGGGTGGGCCGGCCGGGTGGAGGCGGTAGATTTCTCCAGCGGCGCGCTGATCTACGCCGCCAGCGGACCCCTTCGCAGCGCGCCCGGCGTGCTGGTCGCGCGGGTGTTCGACGAGACCTTTGACCTGCTGCCGCCGGCGGCGGCGCAGACAGCGTGAGGTGACAATGAATCTGACATCGCGACAGATCGAGCGCTTTCTCGCCGCGCTCACGGCACTCTCACGCCAGCACGGCATCGTCATAAGCGGCCCGCAGATGGAACTCTACGCGCTGACCGACGGCCAGCGCGAGCGCCGCGAGCGCTACACGCTGAACCCCGCGAACGGCTCGGTCGAGTTGCCGCTGCACGCCACCGACCAGCCCCCCGATCGCGCTGCCGATCTGATGGAGGGAGCCGCCGACGGCCCGCAGATGCTCTACGGGGCCACGTTTACGACCACGCTCGTTCATGCCGGCTATCAGACCGATGCCGAGATCACCGCGATCGTGGG
>LJCR01000022.1 GCA_001399705.1 Kouleothrix aurantiaca | reverse complement strand
GGGCGGGCAGATTGGCATGCTCGGCGTGCTGCAGACCTGGACGCGCGACCTGCGCTTCCATCCGCACGTCCACTATCTCGTCCCGGCCATCGGTGTGGCGGCGGATGGGGCGATCCGACGGCCGCGCAATCCGGCCTTCCTGGTGCCGGTGAAGGCGCTGGCGATCCTGTTTCGGGCCAAGCTGCGGGCCGCACTGCGGCAAACCGACTGGTATGGACAGGTGCCCGCGGAGACCTGGCGCCAAGCCTGGGTGGTGGATTGCCGGAGCGTGGGCAGCGGCGTGGCGGCGCTCAAGTACCTCGCGCCGTACATCTTCCGCGTCGCGCTCTCGAACAACCGGATTGTCGGCGTGCAAGACGACCGGGTCACGTTTCGCTATCACGATGGGGAAACCAAGCAGATCAGGCTCTGTACCTTAGCGGCGCTCACCTTTCTGGAACGCTTTCTGCAGCATGTATTGCCGAAGGGGTTTGTGAAAGTCCGCTATTACGGGCTGTTCAGCCGGCGGCAGCGGACAATCCTCGCGCACATCCGCCAGTGGCTCGCCCTGTCCCAGCGCATCGTCGTGCCGGCCGCATCCGTGGAGCCGCCAGGGCGCCTTCCGGTCGTACCGCCGGTCGTGCGCTGTCCGGTGTGTGGAGTGCCGATGCAGCAGATGGTGCTACGCCCGACGCGCAGCCGCGGGCCACCAGCGCTGAGCGGTTAGTGGAGCGAGCAGCGGTGGGGCGGACCAGCCGAGCGCTGGTGCGCTGGGCCGGCGTGCGTCGTGCGCCCGACAGTGGTGCAACCGGCGGCCAAGCGACTGCCAAGGACGCTGCAGCTGCCGGTGAGAAGCGGCTGGCACGGCACGCGAATGGGTTGTGACCACTCGCTACGTGGCTGGCCGACTGACTTTCCCCCACACACTCCCCCCAGAACCTGATACAATTTCCATACGACGGACGCGGTTGGCGCGCCGGCCTCGTTCAACGAGGATTATGTGGCGGCTGCCGCGCCACATGAATCCTTATTTCGTTATGCCGCCCGGCCACAGCGAAGGCCAATGCCATTAGAACTGCCAGATACGGAGCAGCGGCAGCGCGTGATATAGGAGCAGGCAGCCAGCCCCTACCACCAGTAGGCTGCCGAACGCGGGCACGAATTCGCTCAGCCGGGTAATCATGGGCGTATGGAGCAGCTGTGCCCCTGGCGCGAAGCGGCTGAACCAGCGACCGCCATACACAACGGCGAAGCCGACGCCGCTCAGCACCAAGGCCAGCCCGGCGCTAAATGCCACAATCAGGAGCAGACCGAAGCCTACGCGGCCCAGACCGATCGCGCTCAATAGCACCACGAGCCCTGCCGGGCACGGCAGCAAGCCGCCAGAGACGCCGATTGCGAGCACGCTACGCCAATTCATCGCCGATCCGGCCAGCGCTGGCGGCAGATGATCGTGGTTGTGACTATGCATGTGGTCGTGACCATGCTGCTCGTGGGTGTGTCCATCATGATCGTGCGTGTGCGCTTGATCGTGGCTATGTGCCACACCTGCGCTGGGCTGGCGCAACCGGCTCAGGAACATGCGCACGCCAATGACGATCACGATCAGGCCCGATGCGAGCGCCAGCCACGGCAACAGGCGCTCAGGGACGATAAACTGTGAGGCGAAGAGGGTGACCAGTCCCAGCACGAAGATGCTGGAAGTATGCATGACGGTCACCGTGAGGCCGAGCAGCACGACATGGCGAGCCGTGGCGCGTGAGCCGACCAGATACGCGGCGGCGACAGTCTTGCCATGGCCGGGCTCCAACGCGTGCAGCGCCCCCAAGCCGACTGCAGTGACCAGCGCTAGCAGCACCGCCTGGAGATCGAGGCGCGGTACGGCGATCAGTGCCGCGAAGGCACCGTCATTTGTGGCCGTGCCAGGTTGCCGAGCCACTAACGTGGGGAGAGCTGCCTGGCCTGCGGCTGGCTGAAACGCGAACCGGGCGGATGTCTGATTCAGGGGACTCGATAGCATGTCCTGCGGGTAGGTGCGCAGCTCATCACTCTGATCGCGATCCGAGACACTCGAGTCGAAGACCCTCACGCCAGCGAGTCCACGCACGACGATTTCGCGCCAGCCGATGCGTTCAGTATTATTGGTGTCGCGATACTTAGCGGTGATTGCTTCCTGACCTTCTGTGGGCAGCGAACCTGTAAGCCAGAACGTCAGGCGCATGACTGACAGGCCACCCTGGCCGGGCGGAAAGCTCAGATCCGGCGGGCCAGCCAAAGCTAGCTCGATCAGTGCGCCATTGAGTGTCAATTGCACTCCCCGGCGCAGCTCATCTGTCTGCGTGGCGGCAAACGTGGCTCCCTCATCGGGGCTGATCTGCGTGTCGCCATCACGATCGATCTGCTGGATGATCTGAAACGTCGGAATCTCGGCCATGTCCAGCACGTAGAACACCCGCGCCTGGCCCGGCGAAAGCTCCAGCCGGCTATAGTGGTTGACCGTGAAGTTGCCAATCGGGTGTGCCGCTGCTGCTGCTGGAACGACAAGTGCCAGCAACAACCCAAGCGCTGCAAGCGTCCAGTGATACAACCATACTCGTCCAGCTCGGCGACCCGACGCTCCCTGGTGCATCGTGCTCCTCCTTTAGTGCCTATGCAACATGCTCTTCTGCATGACTATGCGATCTAAAAGGACAGAAAGATCACTGGGATGGAGATGCGTGCGAACTGCTGAACGAATGTGCTGATAGACCGTGCCGGAACGCGTATATGAGCTGGCATGCGGTCGCTCCTCTTATATAGGAAGCCCATGCACCCTGCTGTTCCGCCGAGTTCGCTAAGAAGCGCATCGAGCCAGTTCTTGAAGATACTGGTGGCTATTCTAGGAACGCACGTTGAGCTGTAACGAGTACACAAGATATCCGCCCAGCCAGCCGTTCACCACGAGCAGCACAACGCCGAGCGCCAGTCGCACCAGGTAGCCGCGCCGTGCTGTTGAGTCGCTTAGGATCATTGGCTGGCGCCGCCGCAGCTGCCAGGCCTGCCAGTAGACCACCAGCATCACTAGGCCAACTACTGCGTGCGTGTTGATCCAGCCGAGCGCGTCATTCCGCAGGTTTGCCGGATCAAACACCAGCCATGTCGCGTCGAATATGCCGGTGACCACGGCGAGCGCCGCGCCGAGCCAGCCGAGCCACAGGCAATGGTATGCGCTCGTCTCCAACGTCGCATCGCCACAGCGTAGGTAGAGCATGGTCAACAGCGCGTTTCCTAGCAACAGCCCGATCGGCAGGTGGATGGTTAGCGGATGAAATGGGTACATATGTGTCAGCCCACCTGCTGCCCTGGCCGCTCGGGCATCGGCGTGGCCGTGGATGCGCCCGTTCCGATCTCAATATCCTGGAGAACCTGCCGCTTGGGAATGGAAGCGAACGGATCTGCCGGCAAGGTCTCCGCATCCAGTTTCTCACCTGTGAGCAGACCAACCACGACGCCGTTTGTAACGACGACCAGCCGTTTGCCAGGCTGGCGGTCGCACTCTTCGCGTGCCCAATGAATACTCACACCGTAGCGCTCGATCGCTGTGACCGGCGGGGGCAGTCCATCAAGTCCCGCAATCCGCATGCTGCTAACATCTTGGCGCATGCGCGCTGCGATTTGCTCGATCTCAATCCAAGGCACGACAATGTAGCGCCCCGCCTCGACGGCCAGCACAACATAGCAGAAGGCACGCGCCGTGCGATCAGCCGGCAGCCACATCAGCACCTCTTCGACGGTTTCGTTCGACGTAATCTGTATCACGTTCGTGTTGATGTCTTTCTTTGGGATTGGCATACGCATTTTCCTTGCTACATGCTGTAATATGCATGCAACGTGACGGGATGACATCGCCGCTGGCACGACAATCAATGAGAGCTCGTACCTGGATTACGTGGTGCCGGGCGTGGCGATGATCTCGATCACAAAGAGCACGAGAAAGCCCAAGAAGAACATGGCCGTGGCCAGAGGTGTTTCTGTCACCTCGTGCGCTTCGACCAGGAGTTCCTCAGTCACAAGATAGAGCAGTGCCGCTGCACCGAATGATAGCACCAGCTCGAGCGCGCCACCGGAGAGCCCACTGAGCAGTGTGACGCCAACCGCTGCACCAACCGCAACCACAAGCGCCAGCGCCACCGTCATCATCATCACCCGACTGCGGGTCGCGCCGGCTCTGGCGAGCGCGGCGGCAGTGGAGAGTCCAAGGAACAGTATCTCGATTGTTAGAGCAATGGTGAGCAAGATGCCATTCTCTGCCCCGGCGGCGAAACCAATCCCGACTAATAACCCATCGATTAGCAGATCCACGGCAACCGCGACGAGTAGCCCGGTTGGTTGTTCAGCCACCTGTTCGCCTGGCTGTCCAACCTTCTCGGTCAGCCGCCGCACGCCGAGCATAGCGGCGACACCCAACGCGAAGCCGATAATGACATCCAAGGGATCGCGTTGGTGTGTGATCTCCGGCAAGATCTCGCCAGCTACGGCCGCGAACACCACGCCGGCTGCGAAATGCTGGATAGAGCTTTGCACGCGCGGCCCTGGCACACGAAACGCGGACGTGACTCCACCGACAATCATTGCTGCCACTGGAAGCAAAATGTAGATGAAAACGCCCTGAAGTGCGCTTGGCATATGTGTTGTTGCCTTCCTACTTATCGTGACAAGCGATCATTGTCATCCTGCTTGTGCGGTGCGATTGAGCTCCTGATGCTCACGAGCGTAGCCGAATCACAAACAGTGTCACTCCACCCTGGGGCACCATTTGCCCATCGATTTGTAGTGGTACAGAAGGTTCGTTGAGCCAGGCCAGCAGATAGGTGCCCTTCGGATCGAGCATGCCTTCATTTGAGTTGGTGCCGTAGAAAGCCCCGCCAGCGTTGCTGCTGAAGAGCATATGTAACACTTGTTGGCGATTATAGCGTCCGGTTTCCGTCAGTTTCGTCTCTGACGGGAAATTGTTCGTCGAGTAATTAAGCATCACGTGTCCCACGACGCCGGGCACAAGCGTGCCGAGTGGCTGAAATGCGCCATTATGAACAATCAGCGCATCCTCCAGGCTGCTGGATCCGATATTTCGTACTTCGCCGCCCACACTACTGCCATTGTCCTGGACACTACTCTGGATACGTACTGGTATATCACGCGCCGTTTCAGCGACAAACGTGCGTGATGCGGCCACATCGAGCAGCACTCCGGGCACCATCACACCCGTATCATTGCTGAGGGCCGGAGAAGCAGGCAACTCGCTGCCACTGCCCATCTCACTCACGAGTGCCTCCGCTGGGAAAGCCAGCGTAACCGTGGTTCGACGTGGCGAGAACAGATTAACGAAGGCCGTAGCGAAGCCGCGCGTCTGTCCCTCATCCCCTTGTACCACCGCCACCTGATCGAGCTGCATCATATTCCCGCGCAGCCGGTATCCCACGATATACAGGCCACCTGCGAACAGAAACACAATCAGTGGTACACTGATCCAGGCCCATTCCAGCCGCCGCCAGCGGCGCAACACAATGTAGTTAAGCGGCCCAATCACGAGGACATACATCAGCAGAAAGAGAAACAAGGTAGCTGTTGAAGGAAGTTCCTGCCCCGGCAAATGGAGTACACCCTGCATGACATTTGCTGGACTCAAATGCGCGGTCATGCCGAGTGATACGCTGACGCTCGGCGTGAGAAGCTTGCCCCATAGAGCAACCTCACCAGCCCAACCCCGCAGAGTGGCAAGATCAAAGGCACTGAAGGTGACGGTGCCATTGCCCAACCTCCAGCGATTGAACAAGCCGCCCCCTCCACGAAGCGCATCTGCCCCAACACGCGGGCGGGCATCACTCAGCGGCGCCAGAGCAGGTTGTGGCAATACGCTCACGCCTGCGAGGCGCGCCAACGCGGTCAGATCGCCCTGTACGATAGCGCTGCCTACATCTGCTGGCAGCAGGTCAGCCAATCCACGCGCGGCCTTCTGTCCGTTCAAGCCACCGCTCACCACAAGCTGGCCGCCAAGCCGAACCCACAGCTCCAGCGCAGCGCGCTGCTCTTTACTCAGCGCACCGCTGTCGATATCATGCAGGAAGAGTACGTTCAGACCGCGAAGCGCGGTTGTCTGTTCCGGGATGGCTGTCAGGTTCATATGCCGAACCAATGCGCGGCTCGCGCTACCGATCTGGAGCGCGTTTAGACTATTGAGTAGCCCCGGGTCGCTACTGATCACGCCGATCAGAAAGCCTCCGGTATCGATCGGGTTGAGGCTCACATCCTGGCTCGCCAGCGGTGCCCCTTTCTCTAGCAACGTGATTCTGCCCTGGCGAGCGAATCCACGTGCGAGCACCGCTAGTGTGACACGCTTGTTTGCCCCGTGCGGTAGATCGATTGCGCGCTGAAATGTCTGCTCGTCTGGCTGGCCGGGAAAGCTCCAGTCCAGCACACCCTGGATGTCGGCCCCATTGTTGGTCATATTGACGGAGACAGGAAACCACTCGCCAACGCGATAGGCGTCCTCGAAGCCAGCCTGCACAGCAATTCTGATGGCTGGTTGAGTCTGCGCCTGAGCAAGACGCGGCCCACACAGCAGGCCGAATGGCACCGCCGCCACGATCAGGAGCATATACGCTGCTATCTGACGCTTCATTCCGGGCTCAATCCTAGAAGCCGATCACACTGGTCGCGTGCATCAACGACAGCGATATCGTGAGATGACGGCTGTCTTTTCAAGTGGTCAGTATTTTCTTATCATCGTATCCATGTCCGTACCTCCTCCACGTAAACCAGTATAATTAGTGGATTTGGTAAACAAAGCCCGCTCCGCCCAGGTACATTCCACCGTCGACGTTGACGCATAAGCCGTTTGCATAGATGAGTGGTTGGCTGACATCTTCGGGAGCCAGAGCACTCATTGCGCTGATTGGTGTGTGGCCATGAAACAGTCGCCGTCCGCCAAATGTGCTTAGAAAGCGCATTGCGCGCGTCACGCCATCCGTGTGCGTCTCAACAAAGGCGCGGCGCTCACAAAATAGTTCCAGCAGACGATCCCTCGCTGCGGTGTGGTGACTCATCATGATCAACCGCAGCGCCTGGTTTACCTGCGTAACTGAACGACCATACTGCGTATAGAATGTCGCGTCGGCATGGATCAAAAGCTGCTCGCCAATAAGCACCATCGCCGGCAGCTGTGCAATCCAGGCAAGATGTTGAGGCGTGAGCTTGGCGAGATCCGCCGTGTACCCACCATTCCACTCCCACTCGGACATGAAATGCCCACCGAAATGCTGCGCCGAGAGGAGCATGACTTCATGGTTTCCTAGCACAACACCTACCTGGCCGCCCACCGCAGTGGCTTCGCTTTGCAAACGCATCACCAGATTGATCACGTCGATACTATCCGGCCCACGGTCGATTAAATCACCAATGAACCACAGAATCGCATCGGCACCGATCCACCTCATTGCGGAGTCGATCAGCTCGGCACTCAGCAAGAGCCCAAGCAGTCGTTCAAACTGCCCGTGGACATCGCCGATGACAAAGATAGGTTGTGCTTGTTGCGTCTCCATACGGTGGTGTCTCTGGGCATCCTCTAGACCGTGTCGGCCGGCGCTAGGTGGCATGGATAGTTTGCATCGCCGGTTTCAAATTGGAGGGTCGCGTGTTCAATGCCGAACTGATCGTGCAGTTCGCGACAGGCGCGGCTGAGGAACGCATCATCGCCCGATCCATCTTGCATGACCAGATGGGCGGTGAGCGCTGTCTCAGTGGTGCTCATGCCCCAGATATGTAGATCGTGAACATCGCTTACTCCTGGAAGCCCCGCAAGGTAGGTCTGTATCTGAGGTACATCAATATCTTCTGGCACCGCATCAAGCGCAAGGTTCACCGAATCTCGGAGCAGCCCCCAGGTGCCTACCAGAATAACGGCGACGATGATCAAGCTGACCACCGGGTCGATCCAGAGCCAGCCGGTTATTAGGATGGCAATACCTGCCAGAACGACCCCTAGCGATACACCGGCGTCAGCAGCCATGTGCAGAAATGCTCCGCGAATATTTAGGTCGCCTTTGCGACCTGACAGAAACAGCAGCGCCGTCACTGTATTGATGACAATTCCGACGACGGCGACCCAGATCACCGTTCCACCTGCTACCGGATTGGGATTGCTAAAACGGCGGATTGCTTCCCAGGCGATTCCTCCTACGGCAACGAGCAAGATGATCGCGTTGATCAATGCTGCCAGAATCGATGATCGCCGCAAGCCATAGGTTCGTCGCTGTGTCGGTTGGCGTTGCGCCAGAATACTCGCTCCCCAGGCGAGTAGGAGACCAAGCACATCGCTCAGATTGTGCCCCGCATCGGCCACAAGCGCGAGTGAATGCGCCAGGTATCCATAAAATCCCTCGATGAGCACGAACCCCACATTCAGCGCCACGCCAATGGCAAATGCCCGGCCAAAGTTTGTCTGGCTGTGATCCTGATGATGTGCCATCTCCATTCTCTTCGATTGACCAGATGCCTGTTGTATGCGTCACCGGTCAGGCTCTGGCATCGGTCAAATCTCTGTCCCTGTGTACAGTTGCTCTGGCAGTACAGGAGTCACTGTCCATCAGCGCGCCACAGGCGCACTTCTCCTGCATAAGGAGTGGCGTCCTGATGGTGCGACGGCGCATACAGGACACGCGACGATAGTGGCAGGCGATAACTGCAAGCGTCGCTGTACGTTTACCAAGAGGAGCAATACGAATTTAGACAGCTCGACTCTGTGGAGGGGGAGTGGGCGGGATGATGGCGATCTGTGGTAACTGTAGCGTGAAAATCAAGCAACGCTCGGTAATCAAAATCGGAGGAAGGAGCAGCAACGTAGCAAGTGACGACGCGAGCTCACAGTGCGAGTGATGCCAGAGGTGTGGCTGGGGCAGGTGCTGAGGATGCGCAGGCGTATTCGGAATAACTGGTTGCACACTGGAAGTCGCGATCGGCAGGTCGGCGCTGTCGTCGATGGAGGAGGGAGCGGTCAATCCCTCGACGGGATGATAGTCAATTCGGCCTGCGAGCTGCCCAAGTGAAAGCAAGACAAACGCTACTATCAGCCGAGCCGCAACATCGCTCCACCGGCGTAGCCAGCCGAGAACGCGTCTCGTGGCCGGATACTGAGCGGCTGCTCGGTTACGACAGCCAATGTTCGTGCATACTTCCATGATGTGCGTAGTATAGCATACACCTGATAGTATAGGCTGTGTACATTGCGGGGTTGTAGCTTCACTCAAGCGACTTTCTATCGCTTTACACTATATACGCATGGTGCCTGCTAACCCGTACCACGCGCGTAAATATTCGGCCAGGGCTGGAAGCGGCTGAAGAACGTATCCTTATAGAGTACGGCACCGTTCTCCTTCACAATCCGCCCGACCTGCACATCCATCCCGCCGCGTGCGGTGTCAGTCTGCTTGAGCGTGCCGACAGGCAATTTTGGGTCATTCACATAGCGCGGCTTGGTTGGCGCGGGTATTTCTTTTGTAATCACCGGCTGCGTCTGAATGACTTCGCGGTTCGGTTTTGTGCCGTAGAGGTTGACGGTTAAAACTTCGTTGGTAGTATCGACGACGGTCTCCATCAGCAGCCAGTGGCCGGTATCGTTAACAAAGCGCAGGTCGTAGCCGTTCGGCCCGGTGAAGATTGCCGCATCCATACCAATTGGCTCGAATTTCTCGTACCAGCGAATGCGGAAGGAATGCTGGTTGCGCTCGGTTATCGGTATCCCGGCCCAAAAGGCTGCGCGGAACACTGTAGTCGAGACCTGGCAGACGCCGCCACCCCATTCCTGTTGGGTACGACCGTCGATAATCGCATAGCCCTCGGTAAAGCCGTTCGACTCGTCGATGGCGCCAACCGTCTGATCGAAGGAGAACTCCTGCCCCGGCGCAATCAGCACGCCTTCCATCTGCCGCGCGCCGGCCTGGATGTTGGTCACACGATACGCGGCTGACGCCTCGAAGCTGCTCTTCCCCTGTGCGACAAGCTCGACAATCCCCAACTTCGCCAGCGTGTCCGGTCGCGCCTGTGGCTGGAGTATCGCCACGGGTAGCTCAACCGTCCGTTCGTTCTGCCAGAGGGCCACGTTCAATTGGTCGACCGCCTGTGCAACTTCCAGCTGCGCACCGTTCTGCCCTGCGCGCGTGATTTGTAAGCCCTTTGCGGTAAAGTGCAGGCGTGGCTCAATCGGCGCGAGATCGATCGCTTTCGAGAAGGGCTGGATCCGCCGCTCAAGCAGCGTACGATCGAGCGTCGCAACCAGCCGCTGCGTCTGCCCATCATTGCTCGGCACCCGCGCGATCTGTACGAGCGCGCCAAGCTCTTCTCGCGACCATGTCCAGCTTTGGTTGGCTGCTTTGAGTGTCATCGAACCCTGGAGCAAGCCGCTGAGCTGGTGTTGCGCCTCGGCAATGCCGGCATCTTCGATCAGCGGATGCAATGCACGTGTGCGCAGCGTGATGGTCCGCGGCTGTAGATTCTGGAAGCCTGCCATACTCGCATGAACCGTATCATCGATGAGTAGTTGCCGGCCGATCGTCGCTGGAGAGCTGATCAGCTGGCCTTTCAGCACCTGTAAAGATGCGTTTTGTGGTGCTCGCTCAACGTCACGCGCGATTCCAGCCAGATACTTCTGAAGCTGGCGCTGGTCTACCACGAGTTGCACAGGGAGGTCGAGGCCGTTGCGCCAAATTGCGAGTGCTTCCGGGATGCTCGTGAATAGATCAGCGCCACGCCCAGCACCATACGCGCGATCGACCGCGTCGTCGATCATCAGCCGAACACCGATCTGCTCCGGCGTCGGTCGCCATATGCGGCCCTCAAACTCAAACGTTATTGGAGCCTTCAGGAAGGCTCCGTAGCGCGACCGGAGGGCGGCGCGTGCCACACCTGGTTCGAGCTGGCTCAGATTCAGTCCTTGGATGGCGACATTGGTGATGATGCGCCCGCTATACGCGCGATCAAGAGCGATCAGTCCCGCGATGGCGCTGAGCAGGAGGAGCAAGACGAAGGTGGCGAGAAGCTGAATGACAATACGTGCGGCCCGATGACGGCGCCGCTGCGCAGCAACACGCGCTGCGCGGCCTGCTTGCACACGCCGCTGTCGACCCGTGTGTTGCTGCGCCGTTGTTCGATCAGCAGAAGATTCGTTCTTGAGCATGGCGCCTCAGTACAGAAACGGTTTACAACTATTATATCTATTCCTTGGAAGAACGACGCTATGTAGGCACTCCAATAGATATGACAATTGGATGACATCGATGCTGAGTGAGCCAATTTTGTCTCTTTCATCTCTTTAAGCCTGGCTCCGCTGCGCCGCCAGATAGCCGAACCACTCACCCGACAGCGACCAACGATACTCGCTGTAGCCGAGCGCCGCCAGTGGCTCATCGAGCTCCGCCAGCGGCACGAAGTGCAATGCAAAATGGCGGCGGAACCAATCCTTGAGCGCAGCGCGCCGGTCATTCGGCCCCGCAGCGAAGGTTGATGCTGTCAATGTTGCGCCAGGCGCACTGACGCGCGCGATCTCGCGCAGCGCTTGATTCAGATCGGGAAGCTGATGAAATCCACCGGAGCAGTTCACCTTTGTTATTCCGCGATCTGCGAGCGGCAGGCGCAGCGCATCGCCACGGATCAGTAACACGTTCTCCAGCCCCCAGCGATTAACATGTGTTGCCGCCCGCGCGAGCATTGCCGGTGAAATATCGAGGCCAATAACCAGACCAGCGGATCCGATCCGTTTAGCCCACTCGACCGTAAAGTTGCCATGGCCGCAGGCGAGGTCGAGCAAAACGTCGCCAGGCTCAACACGCAATGCGCGCTGGATCGCCGTGACTTCAACAGCAAATTCAGGAAGGCCGAACAGGCGCATGAGCATGTCACGAAACCGATCATAGATCCAGGCAGTGGTAGGTGTATTCAAAACATGCTGTGTCTCGGTTAATACTATTTCGTCTGGCAGCAGATCGAGCACCCCCTCGTGGAAAGGGTAGATGCGGCCTGTCGCTGGACAGCGCAGGCCGCTGCCGTCGGCCAGCACGTCCGGCGGTTGATCGGGAGCTGTTGGCAAGCGTACCAGCGGCGCGGCACGTGTCAGCAGACGCTGCGACCACTCGATACCGAGATCGGGCTGCTGTGTGATCTGGGGTTGCGCTTTTTGCCACAGCCGATATCCTCCGGCGAGAAACGCAGCGGAAGCTCCGAGACGAACGAGGGCTTTTAGTTGCATCGATTATTCCTTGTGCGTATGCTCTGTGCTGCGGTGATCCAGTCACTGCTGCATGAGCGGTTTGCGGATCAGCACTATTCGGTACTGCCCGCCAAGCAGGCTTGGCTCGTCGCGTTCGATCGTGTGCATGCCGTCAGGCCCAAGCACTTCGTGCAAACGACGGTTGGGGTCGGTGCCGAGTCTTCGGATTACCGACCCGGCTACGCGACGCATGGGCGACATTGCCGCACCCTCGGGCAAAAACTTGTCGAATATGATGGCCCGCCCACCAGGGCGCAATACTTGCCACGCGGCATGGAACGCAGCGGCTCCATCCGGTACGACACTCACAATCAGGTTCAGCAGCACTGCGTCGAAGCTTGCGTCGGGAAAGCCAAGGACTTGCGCGTCCATAATCGCGAAGGTGACATCGCCGCCTGCAGCTTTGGCACGGGCCTGCCGCAGCATGGCTGGGCTCAGATCCGTCGCTATCGTATAAATACTTTCCGGAAGCGTGGGTAGGTCAAGCCCAGTGCCGACGCCTGGGATGAGCAGCCGCTCACCGGGCTGTAGTGCCAACAACGCAATCGCTCGCCGGCGGGCGGCGTCGGTGAATGGGCGCATAAAGCTGTCGTAGAGTGGTGCATAGATGCGGTAAATCACGCGGTTGTGCTGATTCTGCATCCTTGTGCGGCCTTCATCAGGGCTGATCCGAGTCATCCGTTGCATCGCGTTCAAGGTTCTTTAGCGCATCCGATAGCCCAGCAGCCGCAGTGCATTCAGCACCACCACAATCGTGCTGCCCTCGTGTAGGACAACCGCCCAGCTCAACTGCACCAGTCCCAGCACCGAGGTGACGAGCAGCAGCGCAATTACCCCCAGTGAGACGCCCAGGTTCTGACGGATGATCGTACGGCTGGCGCGGCTGAGCCCAACCGCGAAGGGCAACTTGCGCAAGTCGTCGCCCATCAGTGCCACATCGGCCGTCTCAAGCGCCACTGCTGTGCCCGCGCCGCCCATCGCGATGCCCACTGTCGCCGTCGCCAAGGCGGGCGCGTTATTCACGCCGTCGCCGATCATGGCGATGGAGCCATACTGTGTCTGTAACTCCTTGATCGCCGTGAGCTTATCTGCTGGGAGCAGTTCGGCCCGCACATCGGTCACGCCCACATCCTTTGCGATGCGTTGCGCCACATCGCGGTGGTCGCCGGTCAGCATCACCAGGTGGCGCATGCCCAGGGCGCGCAGGCGCTGCATAGTCTGCG
>LJCR01002198.1 GCA_001399705.1 Kouleothrix aurantiaca | reverse complement strand
CCATCGAACATGATCAGCGCGCGGTGCTCATCGAGCGCGCGCAGCAGCACTTTGGCGGCGGCGGGCTTGCCGGGTTCTCGGCCAAGAAAGGCTTCAAACGCCGACAGGCGGTTTTGCCCCACCGGCGCGCTGGCAAGGAATGCGGCCAGGTCGCGCAGCACGATCAGGATCGGCAGCGGGCGGCCAAGGTCCCACTCCACAATCGCATCGAGCGGGTCGGGCGTGGTCTGGCGCTCGGCCGGGTCGAGCATGCGAAGGTTGGCATCGGCCAGCACAAGCGCCAGGTACTTCACCAGCGTGCTCTTGCCGCCGCCCGGCTCGCCCAACAGCATCAGGCGGCGACCGGGCGCGCGCAGCAGCGCTTCCAGCGCCATGAGCTGGCGTGTTCTTGTTCCGCGCCGCAGAATATCGCGCGCTGTGATTCTGCGCATGTCGGGCTCGCGCTCGCCACGCAGGCGCGCAATCGAGTCGCTGAACCAGCCCAGCACGCGCTGGATCACTGGCTGCTGGCGCTGCGGCACGCGCGCCATGTCAATCGCGGGCTGGTCTTCGTCCTCTTCAACCGTGCGCATCACATTCAGGCCAACATAGACCTGGTCGGGGCGCATGGTCTCGGAAAAGAGTGCTTCTTTATCGTCGAGGTCGCCCATCTGCACGGTGCGGCAGGTTGCGCTCAGCGCGCGCAGGTACTCGCGCAGGGCGTAGGCGCGCGCCTCGGCCGCCGAGCTGGGCGCGGGCGGGTGGTTGTGCTGGTCGCCCTGCACCACGGTCACCGGCGAGCCGGAGATCGCCCCGCCGCCTTCGGCGCGCTGGTCAATAAGGATCTGGCGCTGGCGGCGCGCTACCAATGCGGCATCAACGTCGGCTGCGCCAAGCTCGCGGCGCAGCGCATCCAGTGCAGCGTCGGCGGGTCCATCGCCCAGCGCGCCGCGCAACTCTTCGATCTTCGCAAGCTTGGCGTGGATGTCGGTCATTGTAAACTCTCGGCATGGCGCGGCGCACCGAAGATCGCGCGCGGCGCGTTGAGCGGTCTCGGTTCACTTGTGGGCGTGCGGGCAGGGAAGAGTATAGCATGCATGATAAACGGGCGCGGGGCCATTTTTGGGAGGGGATTTTGGGCTTTGGGGGCTACGCGCCTCGCGCTCCTACTATCGCATCCTGAGTAGCGCGAAGCGCGTATCGAAG
>LJCR01002199.1 GCA_001399705.1 Kouleothrix aurantiaca | reverse complement strand
AGGTAGGGCACGGCATCCAGCCGCAGACCATCGACGCCCAGATCAAGCCAGAAATCGACCACTTTCAGAATGGCCTTGCGCACCTCGGGGTTGTCATAATTGAGGTCGGGCTGGTGCGAGTAGAAGCGGTGCCAGTAGTAGGCTTCCGCCACCGGGTCCCAGCTCCAGTTCGAGCTTTCGAAATCCTGGAAAATGATGCGCGCGTCCTCGTAGCGCTCGGGCGTGTCGCTCCACACATAGAAATTCCGCCAGCGGCTGCCGGCCGGGGCGCGGCGGGCGCGCTGAAACCAGGGGTGCTGGTCGGATGTGTGGTTGAGCACCAGCTCGGTGATGACCTTCAGGCCGCGTCGATGCGCTTCGGCCAGAAAGGCCTTGAAATCGCGCAGCGTGCCATAGTTCGGGTGAACGCTGGTGTAGTCGGCAATGTCGTAGCCGTCGTCGCGCAGCGGCGAGGGGTAGAAAGGCAAGAGCCACAACGCTGTGACGCCCAGATCCTGCAGGTAGTCGAGCCGGGCGGTCAGGCCGCGAAAGTCGCCAATGCCGTCGCCGTCGCTGTCGTAAAACGCACGCACATGCAGCTCATAGATGACGGCATCTTTGTACCAGAGCGCCTCGCGCGTGCTTTCCATCTGAAGTTCTTGTTCTCTCTCCATAGCGCCCGACCTGCACACAGCGTGCCAAGAGGTGGTATGCTTGGCGGTCATGGCGACTAACGGGAATAATGGAGAAAGCACTGCACGCACTACGCACTACGCACTCGAAAGCCAAAGACGCAGCTCGTAGTACATGTTTCTTGGTGCTGAATTCAGTTTGGATAGAGAAGGGGAATTTCATGGCAGAATGGAACACTGGCGAGATCACAACGAACGGCGTGCGCCTGCATTTCATGCGCGCCGATAATGGCAAGCCGCCCATGTTGCTGGCGCACGGCCTGACCGACGCCGGGGGGTGCTGGCTGCCGGTGGCCGAGCAATTGCGCGCCCACTACGACGTGGTGATGTACGACGCGCGCGGCCACGGGCGTTCGGAAAAGCCGGCCAGCGGCTACACCTTCGACACTCTGGCCGCCGATATGGTCGGGCTGATTGGCGCGCTTGGGCTGGCGCAGCCGATTGTGATCGGCCACTCGATGGGCGCGGCCACGGCGGCGCTTGCGGCGGCGCGCTCGCCCGCGCTGTTTCGCGC
>LJCR01002196.1 GCA_001399705.1 Kouleothrix aurantiaca | reverse complement strand
CTTTTGAGCATCAGCGCGTAGTTCTTGCTGGCGAAGTCGCGCACCTCGCCGTAGCCGCTGACGCCCTGGTTGGTGTCGATGCGCACAATCGTGAAGAACCAGTTGTCCCAGCCCACCGTGGCGGTGCGCAGGTCGGTGATCTTCAGCTCGCTCGGGCGCGAGGCCGTTGCGACGTTGTCTTCGGGACGGGGTGTTTGTTCTGTCATTGTTTCTTCCTCGTTGGGGCAAAGCATTCGCCCACGCCAAGCTGCGATAGAAACAGAGATATCTGGGCGAATGCTTCGCCCCTACATAGTCGGGCACGATGATCGCGCCTCGCCCTTACGACGAGCGCGCTTTTTTCCATTCCTCAAAATCGGCCTGGATGTCGTCGCGCCAGGTTGGCACGTCGATCTCGCCGCTGATGTACTTGCCCTCGGCCAGGCGCAGCTTGCCAAACTCGTCGCGCACGCGGATGGCCTCGCTGGCCTCGACGACCTCCTGCACCAGGTGCGGCGGGATGGCGATGATGCCGGTGGGCGTGCCCAGGATCACGTCGCCCGGCAGCACGGTAATGCCGCCAATGCGAATGGGGATGTTCAGCCCGGCCAGTGTGACATCGGCAATCGCGGTAGGGTCGACGCCGCGAATATAGAAGTTCACGTCGGTCAGCTCAACCAGGCCCTGGTAGTCGCGGATGCCGCCGTCGATCACCGCGCCGGCGCGCGTGCGCGTGCGCACCGAGGTGCCCAGGTTATCGCCCACGACGGTGCCATCCTTGACCTTGCCAAAAATGTCGACCACCATCACATCGTGCAATTGCAGCGTCTCGATCACCCACGAGTTCTGTCCGCCGATGTTGGCGCGCCCTTCGCGCAGGCCAGCCTGCTGAATCGCGTCGTGGTAGTCGGGGCGGTGCGGCAGAAACTGCGCCGTGACCGCGCGCCCAACCATGATTGTGTTCGGGTGGGTTTCCTTCCAGTTGCCTTCGAACTGGCGGTTGTAGCCGTGGCGGCGCATCACGCCCCAGGCTTCTTCGGTCGTCACCAGCTTCATGCGTTCAAGCAGCTCGTCGGGCACCTTGGGGCGGCCGTCTTCGAAGCGCTCGAACGGGTTCTGGCTGGTCAGCTCGATCATGTCCTCGCGGGAGGGTTGGCTGTGCATTGGTATCTCCAGAATAGAGCGGTCGGCAGTAGGCAGTCGGCCG
>LJCR01002197.1 GCA_001399705.1 Kouleothrix aurantiaca | reverse complement strand
CTCCGAATCCTTCGGAGCGCGCGACTGGCCGCAGGGGAGATTACTTCACAAAGGTAAACGTGCCGTTCTTGCCGTCGGCGTCCATCTTGATCTGCGCGACGTAGAACTGCTCCTGCCTGATCTCGCCCTCGGGGGTGAACGAGATCTTGCCCAGCGGCGGGTCGTACGAGCCGGTCAGGATCTGCTTGTTCAGCTCGGTACGCAGCGTCGCCAGGTCCATGTCGGCGATCTTCTTGCTCTTGTCGAGCGCGGTCAGCGCGTCGACAAAGACCTGCACGCCGGTGAAGGCCTGCGCGCTGAACTGCGGCGGCTCTTTGTTCTGCTTGCCCTTGTAGGCGTCGCGGAAGGCTTTATTGATCTCGGTATCGGCCTCGTAGCTGTAGGCCTGTGCGATCAGAATGCCATCGCACTGCGCCTGACAGACCGGGAAGATGTTGGCGGTGTTCAAGCCGTTGCCGCCGATGATTGGGCCGGTGTAGCCCAGGTCGCGCAGCTGCTTGACCAGGTTGCCGCCGTCGGAAGCCAGGCCCGAGATGATCACCAGATCGGGCTGCACACCAAGCACGTTGGTCGCCTGCGTCGTGAAGTCGGTGTCGGTAGTCTGGAAGGTCTGCACCGTCGCCAGCTCAAGCTTGAACGTGTCGGTGACGGTCTGCTGGAAGGTCGCGGTTTCCGACTTGCTGAAGGCGTCGTTCTGCGCAAACAGCACGGCCACTTTCTTGATGTTCGGGTTCTGCGCCAGCGCGACTTTCACGGCGTTGGGCGCAACCACGGCCACTGGTGCCGAGACGCGCGCAACATAGTCGCCGATCTGCGGGATGCCTTTGGCGGTGTTCGAAGGGCCAAGCACCGGCACCTTGGCGCGGTCGGCGATCGGGTCGGCCGAGAAGGCCTGCTGCGAGAGCGTTGGGCCAACGATGCCAACCACATTGTCGTTGTTGATCAGGGTGTTAAAGGCATTGATCGCGCCCTGTTCGTCGCCGCCGGTGTCTTGAAATGCCAGCTTGATCGGGCGGCCATTGACACCGCCGCGCGAGTTAAAGAACTCCTCGGCGATCTGCGCGCCAATCACTTCTTCCTGGCCAAGCAGCGCGACGTTGCTGGTTTGGGCAACGCCAATACCAATCACGATCGGGTCGCCGGAAGCGGCGCCGGTGGAACCTGTCGCGGCGGTGGGCTCGGCCGC
>LJCR01002195.1 GCA_001399705.1 Kouleothrix aurantiaca | reverse complement strand
GCAGCAGTAGCTCGGAGCAGTATGCTGACCTGGCATTCCTCTTTTGCCGCGCTCACCGGCTATAGCGGCTCCTCATTGCGGTATGTGCTCGGCCTCGATGCGCTGGGCATTCCGGTGCGGCCGCTCTACCTCTACGGCACCGACTACGACGAGCAGGTGCAGGCCGGCGGCATGCATCCGCGCATCCGCGAGCTGCAGGCCGGGCCACTGCGCCTTGATGCGCCGCAGGTGGTGTATGCGCCGGGCGACCGCTTCAGCAAGAATAGCGGGCGCTACCGCATTGGCTTTACCATGCTGGAAACCGACCGCCTGCCCGCAAGCTGGGTCGAGCAGGCCAACCAGATGGACGAACTGTGGACGCCGAGCGCCTGGGGCGCGGAGGTGTTTCGGGCCAGTGGCGTGCGCCCGCCCGTGCATGTTGTGCCGCTTGGCGTCGACGCGGCGCGTTTTCGCCCGGCCGACGCACCGCGCGAGCGCCTGCGCGACCGCACGATCTTTCTGTCGGTGTTTGAGTGGGGCGAGCGCAAGGGCTGGGATGTGCTGCTGCGTGCCTGGCGCGCGGCATTCGCGCCCGATGATCCAGTCCTGCTCTTGCTAAAAATTGATTGCCGCATGCCATTGCCGAACCCGGTGCACGATCTAAGCGCGGCGCTCGCCGGGCCCCATGCGCCGATCGGGCTGATCTACAACCAGCCGCTCAGCGGCGCGCAGCTTCTTGAGCTCTATCAGGGGTGCGATTGCTTTGTGCTGCCGAGCCGTGGCGAAGGCTGGGGCATGCCCATTCTGGAGGCGATGGCGTGTGGCGTTCCGGCGATCGCCACCGACTGGAGCGCGCCGACGACCTTCCTGAATGCGCAGAACGGCTACCCGCTGCCGATCCGCGGCCTTGCGCCAACCGGCAGCACTGCACTGCACTATCGCGATGCGCAGTGGGCGGTGCCCGACGAAGACGCGCTGGTGGAATTGCTGCGGCGTGCGGCGCGCAACCCCGACGAGCGCCGCGCTTTGGGCCGCGCAGCGCGCGAGGAAGCCGAGCGCTGGCCGTGGGGGCGCGGCGTGGGCGTGGTTGCCGAGCGGGTGCGCGCGCTGGCTACACCTTAAAGCGCCGCCGAACTCGTGCGATGATCCCGCGCTCGTGCTGCTGCAGCGCCGCCACGGCACGCTGATACTCGCGTTCAACGTGCTC
>LJCR01002193.1 GCA_001399705.1 Kouleothrix aurantiaca | reverse complement strand
AGTGGCGCGGGAATGGGCAGCGGCAGGCGGGCGGCGAGCTGCGGCAGCCATGCTTGCTCGTGCGCGATCAGATCGGCTGCTGCGGCGCGGCGTGGCAGACGCATCACCAGCCTGTCGCCCAGCCGAAACATGGCATTGTCCCAGCCGGCGGCCAGCTCCTGCACCGGCAGCTCCGCCAAGTCGGGGTGCTGTTCGGCCAGCAACGCGCGCACCAGCCCGGCGTCGGTAGCAACTTCGGCGGCGGGCGTGCCGGCGGCTAGCAGGGGCGGTTTGGTGGTCATTGGCTTTGCTCTCCTTGTGTAGCGCGTACGCGGTTGCTGCCCGTGCGCTGGCGCTGCCGGCGGCAGACTCAGGCGGGCACAAATGCGTGTGTGCTGGCGGCCTGCAGCATTGTACCCGCTACTTATACACCATGGCCGTGTTCTGCACCTGCCTGGCGAATAGTGCCCCGGCGAAGCAGCGCCCCTGCATGCTCGGCATTTTACGCTGCGCTTGCATGCGCTACGCGGTTGACAGGTGCTGCGCTTTCGGGTATGCTCAACGGCGCAAAAATCGCAATGACGGGCACGCTGTGCGTCCCGCAGGATGAACCTATGAGCCAGCTCCCCGTCCCCCCGGCGCTCGTGGCCGATCTTGATCGCGTTGAGCAGATTATTCTTGAGCGCGTTCAACCGCGGCTGGCCGTCATTCGTGCGGCTGGCCAGCATATTCTGACCTCGGGTGGCAAGCGCATTCGCGCCGCGCTAACCCTGCTGGCAGCCCAGCTCGGCGATTACGACCTCGGGCGCGTGCTGCACTCGGCCGCTGCCGTCGAGCTGATCCACGCTGCCTCGCTTGTTCACGATGATCTGGTCGATCAGGCGGCGCGACGGCGTGGCGAGGTGACGGTGCATACCCGCTGGGATGGCGATGTGGCGCTGATGGTGGGCGACTATTTTTTTGCGCTCGCCGCCGCCGAGATGGCGCTCGCACCCGACCCACGCATTATCGGCTATTTCTCGCGTGGCGTGATGACGATCTGCGAGGGTGAGCTTTCGCCGGTGATGAATGTGACGCCGCTCGACGTGGCAATGGAACAGTATCTCTACAAGATCGGCTGCAAAACTGCCGCGCTGTTTGAGGCTGGCTGCAAGGCGGGAATTGTCTGTGGTGGCGGCACGCCCGAGCAGGTTGAGGCGCTGGGGCGC
>LJCR01002194.1 GCA_001399705.1 Kouleothrix aurantiaca | reverse complement strand
GCGGCTCGGCCGGCGCGATGGAGAAGGAGAAAAAGCCTTCTTCATCGGTGCGGGTTTCGTAGCTTGCGCCGCCAACGTGGGCACGCACGCGCGCGCCCGCGATCTCGTCGCTTTCGAAGCGGCGATACATGTTTGCCAGGTTGCGCCACGCCGAGTCGGCTTCGGCGGGCGCGCGCAGCCCCGGCGCTTCGAGCACGCGCCCGGTGAGCGCAAGGCGCTCGGGCGTGCCAAAGCCGTCGTAGGCGGCGATGTGGAGCGGTTCGCTGCCGATGCGCGCGTCGAGCCGGCGCTTGAGCGCGTCGATCTGCTCTTCGGCGAGGCCGGCCGCAGCAGCGATCCAGTTTTTCCAGTCGGGCATAGTACTCCTCCCTGCCGGCATGATACCAAACTTTGGCGTGGACGTGTGGCTCGGCCAGGGGGTACGCCAAGTTGCCAAAATACATCCACAGATGACGCAGATTACACAGATATGGTGTCTATAATCTGCGAAATCTGTGTCATCTGTGGATAAAGATCGTTCCTCATTCCAACGTTGATGTCGCCCTGTGCATCAGCTTTGTAAGGAGTCTGGGCGATTTCGTGTATGATGGGCGCAGGTCGTGAGTTTATAGCGGAGGCACGTGATATGATCGTTTTTATTCTGATCGATGGCCTGCGCCCCGATGCGATCGCGCCGGCCGATTGCCCGAACCTGAAAGGGCTGATTGCGCGCGGCGCGTCGACATTGCAGGCGCGCAGCGTGATGCCCTCGGTGACTCTCCCTTGCCACACCTCTATTTTCCATAGCGTGCCGCCCGCGCGCCACGGCATTACCAGCAACCAGTGGGCGCCGCTGGCGCGCCCGCTGCCCGGGCTATTCGAGGTGGCGAAGGCGGCGGGCAAGCGCAGCGCGTTCGTGTACAACTGGGAAGAGCTGCGCGATCTTGGCCGGCCGGGCAGCCTGGCGCTGTCGCTGTTCTGCAACACGGCCTACCAGGCCGACGGCGACGATATTGTGGCGGCCGAGGCGGCGCGCGCGCTGCCGGGTGGCGGCTACGATTTCGCCTTCGTCTACTTCGGCACGGTCGACACGGCCGGGCACTACTACGGCTGGCTGTCGGATGGCTACATGACGCAGATAGCGACCGTCGACCGGGCGCTGGGCGTGCTGCTCGGTGCGCTGCCCGCCGACACGACCTACGTTCTGC
>LJCR01002192.1 GCA_001399705.1 Kouleothrix aurantiaca | reverse complement strand
GCGCCGCAGCGCTTCGGCGCGCGCGATCTGCGCTTCCGAAACCTTGTCGCGGATTGCGCCAGCGCGGAAGAACGGAATACTCAGCTCGGCCAGGCGCACGGCCTCGGGCAGCGCGCCACGCCACAGCGACACATTTGCCAGCGCAACGGTGCAGTCGTGCTCTTCGTACTGCGCGCCCAGGCGCTGGTAGGTGGCGCGGGCCTGTTCCAGCAGCGCCATGGCCTCGGCCGTTGCGCCCTGCGTGCGCAGGGTGGCAAAGCCCATGCGGTACCAGCAGCGCGCCAGGCCGGGCTGGTCGTCCAGCGCTTCGTAAAGCGCACGGGCCTGCTCCAGCAGCGTTTGCGCCTCGCCATAGTCGTCGCGGCGCAGGCTCACCACGCCAGCCTGGTAGAAGGCCTCGGCGCGGTCGAGCAGGCGCGGGCTTTCGGCGGCCAGCGCCATAGCGCGGCGGCTGGCGCGGTGGGCAAGCTGGTAGTCGTTGGTATGGCCGGCAACAAAGCACAGGCCGTTGAGCGCCTGGATCTGGGCGCTGCGCCGGCCGCCGTGGCGCACGCCAGCATCGGCGGTGCGCGAATCGCGCTCGGCCAGCTTCAGCACCGCTTCGTATGCCAGAATTGCGTTCGTGTATTCGCCAAGCAGCGTTGCCAGCTCGGCGCGGTGGAGATGGATTTCCCACAGCGTGCTCGGGCTGTGCGCCCCGGCGCTGGTGTAGGCTTCCAGCGCGTGGTCGTAATTCTGCAGGGCGTCGCGGTAGGCACATACCGCGTGGGCGTGCTCGCCGGCCTGAATCAGGTGCGGCAGCGCTTTTTCCCAGGCACCGGCCAGGTACAGGTGCTGGGCCAGCGCCTCGACACGGGCATAGTGCTCCTGCTCAAGCACCTCGGCGGCACGCAGGTGCAGCGCCCGGCGGGTCGGCGCGTCGAGGTCGTTGTACACCACCTCGCGCAGGGTGTCGTGGCCGAAGCGGTAGCCGGAAGTATCTTCGACCAGAAACTGGCGGCGCAGCAGCTCGGGCGGCGGCAGCGCGCCATCGGCCATGCGCGCCAGCGTGGTGGGCGTGAAGTTCTGGCCCAGCACGGCCGCCGCCGCCAGGGTGGCGCGCTCGGCGGCGGGCAGGTCGCGCAAACGGTCGTCGATCGCGTCGTGCAGGGCGGCGGGCAGCGCCAGCTCGCGATAATCGGCGTCGGGG
>LJCR01002190.1 GCA_001399705.1 Kouleothrix aurantiaca | reverse complement strand
ACCACGACTCCCCCGCGCTCCTGGCGTCGCAGCGCGTGGGGAAGCCGATCGTAGGTAGGGTGAAGCAGCGCCAGCTCGGGCTGGTGACCCAGCGCGGCCAGCTCGCGCGCCAGCGGCAGCCAGCGCCCGCGCGGCGACGGATCTTGCAGGCTCGAGGTACCAAGAAGCAGCACGCGCACGGCTTAGCTCTCGGCGCGCCGCCGCACGCGGCCCAGCAGGTGGCCGCGCTGGCCATCGCGAAACACCGAGTCGATCCGGTAGCACAGCCGCGTCAGCGCGGCGGCGGCCGATGGCGCGGTCAGGTTGAGGAAGTGCAGCGGCGCAAACAGCAGGCGCAGCGTTGGCTCGTTCCAGTAGAAATACTCTACGGCCCACTCCTCGCGATTGGGCAGCAGCGCGCCCAGCACCTCGGGCGTGTAGCCATTGCGCACATGCCCGAAGCCCCGGTTGGTGTAGGGCGTCAGCCAGCTGGGGAACATGCGAAAATCGAGCGCGGGCGTGGTAAACCAGATCGTGCCGCCCGGCGCCAGCACGCGCAGCATTTCGCGCATCATCGCGCGGTCGTCTTCGACGTGCTCAAGAATGTCGAAGGCCAGAATGCAGTCGAAGCTGCCTTCCAGTGTTGGCAGATCGGTGGCCGACGCGCGCGCAACCGACATCGTGGCAGAAGGGCGCAGGCGCGGGCTCATATCGACACCCAGGCGCAGCTGCGCGTCAACCCGGCTCATGATATAGCCATCATCGCAGCCCACGTCAAGCACGCGCTGCGCTTGGGCGGGCAGGCCAAGCTGATCGCGAATGAGCATGGAGCGGTAGTAAGCCGCGAAGTGCGGAGTAATGGGAAAGGTTTCTGTCATATGGGTACGAACTCTTTTCGGGTTACTGCGCGGGGCTAAAGCCGCCGCGCTGAGAGCAGCGCCCCGTGAACGGGGCTACAATATGTTCGTCATCAGCATGCTTTCAATTCAGCACGCCACACTTCATCATCGAGTGAAAAAACCTCACGGTTTTCGCGCAACATTGGCTCTGAGCTGTCGTCGGTGCGCTCAAGCGCTGCAATTTCGGTATGAAGCGCGTGATGCTGTTTCTGCGCCTCCACATAGGCCACAAAATTGGGCAGTCGCTTGGCGTCGAACGAAAACGCGCCATACTCTTCTTGCCAGCGGAATGGCTCGTTTGCAATTCTCTGC
>LJCR01002191.1 GCA_001399705.1 Kouleothrix aurantiaca | reverse complement strand
GCGCACGCGCGGCAGCCACACGGCATCCGACGCGGCCGCCAGCTCCAGGCACACATGTGCCAGCGCCAGGAAAAAGTGATCCGCCGCAGCGTCGCTCGGGTCGCGCCCCGGCCCCCAGCGCATGGCGTGCTGGATCATTTCGCGCGCCAGCGTGGGCAGCGCAAACACGCGGCACGAAAAGCCAAACGCCGGCAGCGCGCCCGGCGTGTAGAGCACCGAGGCGCACGTCGCCGGCGCGATCAGCCGCACCCGGATGGGCGTCCCGGCAGCGATCAGCGCGGCGCGGTGCGGCGGCAGCGCCCAGGTTGCGTCGTCGGCATCCAGCTGAAACGCGCCGCTGGAGGCGTAGAGCAAATAGTCGTGCGGAAACGTGCGCCAATCGGCGTCGAGCGTGGCAAAGCGCTGGTGAAAGGCGTAGGCAATTGCTTCGGGCATAGGCACCTCGGGAGCTTACAGCACAGCCGCCAGCCGCGCGCGCTCAACTCCCAGCAGCTCGGACACGCCCGGCAGCACCAGCGATTGGTAAAGGGCGCTGAGCTGCGCGACGCTGCACGGCTGGGGCAGCCCAAACCACCACACCATCATCTCAAACAGCGTCCGAACGCAGTGCGTGGTCGCCAGCTCGCGTAGCTCGGGCGCAGGCGCGGCCGACGGCAGCAACGGCTCGATCCGCAGCGCCAGCTGCTGCGCCAGAAACTGCTCGACCTGGCGCAGCAGCTGTTCGCCGCCCGCGCTGCCCACCAGCGCGTGGTACTCGGCCTTGTGCTGGGCGGTGTGCTGGAAGAACGCCAGGCTAAAGCATTCGGCCGCATTTGGTTGTGCGTGAAACAGCGCGCTCAGCCGGCCAAAGCCGTTGAGCAGCAGGTCATCTTTGTCGTAGAAATGGCTGTAGAACGTCGAGCGCCCGATATTCGCGCGGTCGAGAATATCCTGCACCGTGATGTCGTCGTAGCGGCGTTCGCGCAACAGCGCGATCAGCGCATCGTTTAGCGTGGCGCGGGTGCGGCGCACGCGCCGGTCGCCGTCGTTCGATTTCATTCGCCACACCTCCGTTTCCGCACAGTTTGGCCCGCGTTATTCAAAAACGAACACGCCAGCACGCTTTGATCGTTGCCGGGCGCGCTCGCTTCCAGTATAAACGATCCTGAACATGATGTTCGGTTTCATACGAAAGGAAGCGCACCATGCAC
>LJCR01000219.1 GCA_001399705.1 Kouleothrix aurantiaca | reverse complement strand
GTATTTATTTCGAAATAGAAAATCTATAATACTGCGTGGCAACGAGAACACATCCGAAAGTCGTTTTTGGGTCGCAGCATATACACCGTTTATCATTGCCGCAATTATTGCTACTATACCAGCGCCATCTACGGCATAATTTACCATCGACCACAAATTGTTACTGGTAGAATTACGAAATACTGCACCAAAAAATGCTCCGAAGATAAAGCCGATAGGTATTCCCCACAATGCTCCTAGTGCGATACCAACCGCTGCTTTTGACAGCACATCTCTTAGTAATTTTATTGGGTTACTAGTGCTTTCACTTCTAATTTTTGCGCCGCTCATTTCTGATTGTTGATAAAATAATATCATCAACCCAAACATTATAATAAAGAATATGAACGAGTGTATTTGAGGAAAAACACGGTTGAAGCCTTTAAAAAGAAGCCAGGAGACAAGGAAAAGTTCCGACAATACAAACGGGAAAATAACAATCTTTGTTCTTGCTTCCGAAAAATGTATCAATGCAAATCCAAAGGCTGATGTAATAATACTTGGAATTAAGAATGACATAAGCTGATCGTATCCTATAATTAGACCCTCCATCGCGTAATAACCGCCTATCACAAGAAAGAAAGAGGCATAGATAACATATATATAACCGAATAGAAGTAGTATGTTTTTATGAATGTCTTTTCCGATATAAAGAAATAGTGCCCCGAAAACAAATGTTATTAGGATGCTTACAAATAGGCTTGCAAATTTATCTGATGGAAAATCGCTAGTATCGTTGTATAGTTCACGTAATAGTTGGAAAATTGAAATACAGTTCGCGACAAATGATATAACGCCTGCCGTCATGAAAAAGGCTTTAATTGACTTTATATCCTGGGCTTTCATGAAATTTCTCCACAACTATTTTGTGTCAGCGATGAGGCTGAGCACAAAGCGTTCTTAGTGTAGATTATACGCAGATATCCTCCTGAAGTTGCACAGCTTGTCTGAGAGCTTATGACGCCTTATCTCGCACTATTACAAGCTCGTCTGCTCCATGACCTTTCCCCCGCTCTGCTTGGCCAAGTGAATATAGACTTGGGTGGTGTTCAAATTGGCGTGTCCTAACCATTCCTGGAGCTGGTAGGTGCTCACCCCCTTCTCTGCTTTCTGTGTGGCGAAGGTATGGCGCAGACTGTGCGGGCTTATGCGTTTGGTAATACCTGACGGTTGGATATACTTTGCCACAATTTTTCGTACCCTCCGCTCCCGATAGGCTCACCATAGTAATTCAAGAACACCTCATCATTAGGACTATCGGGTCGCTGTGCCCGGTAGTTCTTGAGCGCCTGGGCGCCTTTCTTTTCAAGTGCAATGGTATGAGCGTATCCCCCTTTCCCCAGGCGAACATGTAGGAGCGGTATGGCATTCTCATAACTAGAAATATAGAGGGTTATGAAATCTCAACTTCGAACGTAGCTTCATCCCCAGTATCCAGTGTTTTTTTGTTGACATCCATGCTATAATACTATAGGATATAGATAAGTTAATTTATCGCAAATGTCCACCCCATTGTTTTACCGCCATGTATGCTTTCTGGAACATGGTTCACTCGTTTCTGATAACGCGCATCCTGATTTAGATCTATCGGGAATACATCCCGCGACATGCAATTTTCCATTGCATATCTCACGAGAGTACTCTTTGACGCTCTTAGTGACCTTACGCTAGGTTTATTTTGGTGCGCATTGTGGACTTAGCTATGCTCGAAGTTTACTGTACAAACATTACTCTAGGGTAACTCACCTTGGGTATTTCTTAAAATCAGGTGTAAGTTGTAACTCAATTTCAACGAGGTTCAACATGCGCAAAGCAGTATGTTTTTCATTGTTACTTTCGATAATACTAGTCAGTATTACATCTGCCGCTGCACAAACAGTTCAGCCTGGTAATACTGCAATTGCCTCCATTACATTAAATCAACCTCTTCCTGTTCAAGAAGCGGTTCGATTAGCAAAAAAATATGAACTCACAGCATTGATGTTAGAAGGAGATTTTACCATTGGAAGCAGGAAATTGCATGATTTCTATATTATTCCCTCCCGCATCGATATCAAAGCGATAGAATCTGATTATTTAAAGCAGCGAATGGCTTTCTTTGCTGACATTTCAATGTCTTTAGACAAAGCGCTAAACTCTAGCGAGAAGCATTCAGCGGAACTCCAGAATATGATGGAGAATCAAGCTAAGGCAATAAATTCATCTGCTTTCCAAGAAAAGAATCAGCTGATAACTATTTCCAAACTAATATTGAGGGGTGACTCTAGCAATATCAATAGATTCGGCGTTGATAGGCCTGGAACAGTTATTGCGATTGCCGACGAGAATTCTCTTTCTAAAACAGATCCGCAGAAAAAGCAGGAATCAAATGATATTGTGCAGCCTGCAAATAGCGGAAGTATATCTGATGATTCTAGATGGAATCCAGAAGTGGGTGTGTCGTATGTATACCCAAGTCAAAATGGTGGTCGGTATACCTATCAATGGATGTGGTGGAATGAAATACCTTTTTCCAGTGATCAAACATATGAGCATGATTACTTCCTATATAACTATGATAATGATGGGACGTATCTAAATGGAGATGATACAGGATATCCAGGGTGTTTTCCTGTAATAGAATATGCTGCTACGACGTGGCCGGCAGAATCAAAGCCTTATTTGGATACGCGTTTTGCAGCAAACTACGTGAGCTGTGAACGAGACGAAGTGGCATATACTATTGGTGCAGCACAAGCAGACAAATTAACAGCTAATACATGGCATTACACATATATTCATACAACAGATGGCAATGTAGATAATGATTTCACTACCATACAGAAAATTCGTGCTACGCAGCCGGCTTGTGGAACGTGCGAACAAGCGTGACCGGCAGCTCTGCTGGAACCACAAACCCGTCTGGTATTGGTCGGTCATCTTTCAGACAGCGAGCGAGCAACCGCACTCCGAGCCGAAACAAACTCAGATCGCACCGATCGGTGCGATGCAGCAGCTTCATCCAGTCCGCTTGCAACGCACAGACGCCCAGATACACCATCCAGATATACGCCAAACACGAAGCGATCAGCAAGCGGCTGAGCCGCGCTGGCTGTGAGAGATGGCTTTTATGGATCTGAAATCCACGGCTTTTCTGGTCAGAGAAGAACGTTTCAATATGTGCACGCTTTTTGTACAACCGCACCGCCTCATCGAGATCCACGAGATTGGTGACCAGATACAGCGGCGCCTGCTCGTGCGCATCCCACAGCGCCAGAATACTGAGTGGGCCATACTGCTTGGCCGTCATAGCGGCTGGACTGACTGCCAGATACTCGCCACGCGCAGGGCCGAGTGCACTGAGATGAAACGTCACACCAGCACACGTCACCAGCAGGTTTGAAGCGGTTCGGCACACGTAGTGCCAGCCATACGAATGCAGGTCGGCTTGCAACTCGATGCCATCGAACTCGCCATCGCCCAAGAAGATTACCGTTGCGCCAGCTGGCAGGATTGCTTGCAACTGCGAGAGCAACTCACGGTGGGTTTGCTCAGGAAAATGGCCTTTACTTCCGCGCGCCACCAGCCAGCACAGCGGCAAGGCGCGCCCGTGATAGACCACACTCAGCATCAGAGCAATGCAGCCGCGCCCGACCACACTGCCGTCCATCACCAGGTGAAGCGGCTGAGCAGCCAGCGTACGCAGCAGTTCCTTGGCGATGGGCGAAAACCAGCCATCAATGCTGTGGCGGTCGTTTTTGAGAAAGCGGCGAAAGCGCTCAATCACGCTTTCTTGCTTTGCGCGATTGCTGGGCGCGTGGTCGGCGCAGGCAGGCAAGTGTGCGTGTTTGCCGCCGACCAGACCACAGATCAATGCAGCCAAGGTGTTGAAATGCTTTTCGTGATGCCCAGTCGGGCGCGGCTGGTAAAATTGCATCATTCCGTGTTTTATGGCACGATAGCGCCGATACGTGTCGCTCATGGAAGCTTCTCCTGACTGGTAACGGTCGTAAGCAAGGAGAAGCATACCACGGGTGACGCGTATCACCCTTTAGCACAGATTTTCTGTACGGTAGTCAAGATAATGATAAGTTTAAGCTGAGTGCTCAACTGGGACATAGAACTCCATCATGGTGTTATACAACTTGGTGCAGTTTTGGCGATGATAGTAGAACCCTTGTGCCAGCTTGGAGCAGCTTTGTTCCCGGAACCAGATGGTGGTGGGCGCGAACAGCAGCATCATGTTCGGGATTATTCCTATCACAATACTTCAATAACCGCTCTCTCGAAGGTACACCAAAATTCTCACGCTGCGAGGGGGCAATAAATAAGAATTGGGGATATGACGGCCCTTCTTATGATGTCGAACCAGATAACTTTTCTGTCCGATGGGAAGGTGAATTTTACTTTGCTGAAGATGAATATACATTTATTGCTTACATTGATGATGGTGTTCGCATATGGATTGATGACAGCTTAATTTTGGACAAGTGGTTTGACCAGGCGCCCACTCAGTATACAGTTAATCACAGAATGAGTGCCGGTAACCATAAAGTTAAAATCGAGTATTTTGAGGGTGGTGGTCTTGCTATAGCTCAGGTTCGATGGCAAAGGTATGTATCAACACAACCAGTTGTTGTAGATGAGATGAGTTCTGGATTTACAAAAGGGGGAGTATATTGGTGGGATGATTGGTCGAGGGGCGTGAATAATCACATGTATTGGACCTGTGCTAATGGTAATACAGTTGACAGCTGGGGAGAATGGCGACCAAGTTTGTCGACTACTCGTAATTACCAACTAATCGCGTTTATTCCGAACTATCATACGAACACGACGAATGCTAGATATGAAATACATCATCAGTATGGTGTTACAACAGTTGCACTGTCACAGGTTCCATACTATGATCAGTGGGTTACCCTAGGCACGTATGCTTTTGCATCAGATAATACTGGTTATGTTCGTCTGACAGATGCTACCGGTGAGACACCGTCGTGTGGCATTCATATTGGGTTTGATGCTATTGCATGGATACCGAGGTGAGAAATTGCGAAAATTATGAAACGAATTCCTATATATATATTG
>LJCR01002189.1 GCA_001399705.1 Kouleothrix aurantiaca | reverse complement strand
GCCAACTGCCCACTGGTTTATTCACCGCAAAGAGCGCAAAGGGCGCGAAGGATTGACGATTGACGATTGGGATGAGCAACGAATGATTCGCGTCCTGAGTAGCGGCGTAGCCGCGTATCGAAGGGCGCAGAGGGTTTGAAGATTGCAGGTTCGCAAGCCCAGTCCCAAACCCCCAGACCCTAAACCCTCGTGCGGCTGCAGGTTAGCACACACTCAAACCTTCAACCTTCCAATGTTCCAACGTTCCAACCCTTCGCGAAGCGCGTATAATACGGCACGCGCCGAAGGCTTACACTGTGCTGAAATCAGAAAGAAGGCAATTGTGTTTCGTGTCGCTTTGATTGGGTGCGGCTTGATCAGCGAGTCGCATATTCGCGCGTATACACAGCACGCCAGCCGCGCGCGCATTTCGGTGTGCTGCGACCTCGACGCCGCCAAGGCCGCGCATTGCGCCGAGCTGGCTGGCGGTGCGCACGCAACAACATCGCTTGAGGAAGTGCTGGGTGACCCCGATGTGGACGCGGTTGAGATCTGCACGCCGCACCATCTCCACGCCGATATCGCCATTGCTGCCGCGCGCGCGGGCAAGCACATCCTCTGCCAGAAGCCGCTGGAGAAAACGCTGGCCGGCTGCGACGCCATTATTGGCGCGGCCGAGGCTGCCGGGGTGACGTTATTCTATGGCGAAACCAATCACACCCTGCCGGGCGTGGTCGAGATGAAGCGCGCCATCGACGCGGGGCGGATCGGGCCGCTGGTGGGCATTCAGGCCACCTACGCGCACTGGCAGGGCGGCAAGTACCTTTCCACCGCCTGGCGCTACGACCCGAATATCACCGGCGGCGGGCAGCTGCTGGATGGCGGCATTCACTACATCGACGTGCTTTTGCAGATCGGCGGGCCAATCAAGGCGGTGAGCTGCATGACCACGCGCTTCCGCCCCGAGCTTGGCGGCGAAGACACGGCGGTGATGAATGTGCGCTTTGCGGGCGGCCAGCTCGGGACGCTGTTCTCGTCGCAGCCGGCGGGCGTGTGGTTTCCCGGCTCAAGCGTGGTGGCGTTTGGTATGGAAGGTGTGCTGGCGCTGGGCGGGCCGCTTGGCGCGCTGACGCTATTCCGGCCCAGCGGCGGCTTTCGCTCCGAGCCGGAGGTGTTGCTGCCGGCCAACGAAGATGGTTTCGCCGCCATGATT
>LJCR01002188.1 GCA_001399705.1 Kouleothrix aurantiaca | reverse complement strand
TGCGCGCGCTGAACTGAACTTCTGCTTTGCGGTGCCGTCGGATGATGCGATTGCAGTGCAGGAAACCCACGAAACGCTCTACCACGTGCTGTGGGAGTTGGTGCACGTCTTTTTCGAGCACGAGGGCTTGCTGCGCGAGTAAATTATCCAGCTTCTTGTGTGGAATGACAAGGAGACATGGAGACAAGGAGAGCTTTTCGTCTCGTGTTTCGCATCTCGTGTCTCGTGTCTCGTGTTTCGCGCCCTTCGATACGGCCTTCGGCCTACTCAGGGCGCGATAGCTCTTACTCAACTGCAACTCTGCGCTCTTTGCGCTCTTTGCGGTGAACATCGGTCGTCATTCGTCATTCGTCGGCCACAACATGCAACCTGCAAACCTGCAACCTATACACCCGTAACTCTGTGCCCTCTGTGTCTCTGTGGTAAAACATTCGGTCGTCGCGTTCTGGAGGAAACCAGCATGGCAGAATCATTCGCGCAGTGCGGCGTCAACGGCCACTGCATCACCTGTTCCGACGAGGCCACACCCGCACGCGTGCTGCGCCTCGATGCGGCGAGCGGCCTTGCGCTGGTGGCAGTTGGCGATGCGTCGGAAGAAATCGACATCAGCCTGGTCGATGCGCTTGTGCCAGGCGATGTGGTGCTGGTGCACGGCGGCGTTGCCATCGCGAAAGTCGAGCCATGAGCGACGGCAGCGACTACGACCGGCTGTTCTACCCGTTTCTGTTTGCGGGTGGCACCGCCAACGCCGACGAGATTCTCGCGCAGGTGCGCCACTCGACGCTGGAAAAGTGCCGCGAGGTGATTGCCCTGCGCCGCGCAACGCTGGCGCGTGAGGGTGCGCGCATTGCGGCGGCGGGCGCGGCCATGGCGGCGGCCTTTGGGCGTGGCGCCACGCTGTTCGCCTTTGGCAACGGCGGCAGCACCACCGACGCGCAAGACCTCGTGGCCGACCTGCTCGACCCGCCGTTTGCGGGCGCTGCGCCGCTGCCCGCGCTCGCGCTCACCAACGACATCGCGGTGATCACCGCAGTCGGCAACGACGTGGGCTTTGAGAACGTGTTTGCGCGCCAGGTGATTGCGTTTGGCCGGCCCGGCGACATTGCCGTGGGCATCTCGACCAGCGGCAACTCGCCAAATGTGCTCGCCGCGCTGGAGCAGGCCAAGAAGCAGGGCCTGCTGACCATCAGCC
>LJCR01002187.1 GCA_001399705.1 Kouleothrix aurantiaca | reverse complement strand
GCCATGATCACGGGCTGCAATTCATCCCAGGTGCAGAAGCCAGTGGCCACCAGGGCATCGAGCTCGGCGCGCGAGATGTTCCACTCGCGGTGCGCGCAGCCAACCTCGCCGCGATCGAACAGGAGCACACGATGGCCGCGCTGCGCCATGACAGCGGCATGGAGCAAGCCCAGCCCGCCGCCCGCGTAGATCAGATCGTACTGCGGGGCGGGGAGCGGCGCGTGCGTGAGCGTGTAGATCGATTCGTTGGCGGGCGGCGGCGTGCCCGCGCGGATGCCGGCCCACACCGCGTCGAGATGCGCAATTCGGTCGAGGTGCTCGCACGCGCCCATGGCTTCGAATGCAGCCACGGTGCGCGGGTAGCGCGCCGCCAGGTCGGCGGCGGGTGGCGGCGCGAGCAGGCGCTCAAGCGCGCCCTGGGCGTAGCGCACGATCTCGGCCAGAAATTCGCGCTGCGCGGCGCGCCCAAGCCAGCGCGCGGCACGAAAGGGCTGCTGGAGCGCGATGTCGACGGTGGCGTGGGTGGTGATGAGCGCGTCGCGCAGCGATAGCACGATGGTGAAGGTTGTTGCGCCATCGGCGGAGCGCGCCTGCCAGCTGTGCTGCGCGCTGGCCACGCTATGCTCGACGGCGAAGAGCTCGCCGCCGCACAGCCAGTGCGCGCCCAGCTGATCGGCGTTGGGAATGAGGCGCGGCCACAGCTCGGGGCGCGCCAGCGTGGCCTGAACCTCGGCATATGGCGCGTTGATCTCGCCCGTTCGGCGCAGGTGGGTCAGCATAGTATAACTTTCGTGCAGTGCGCCGGCGTTTGGGCTGCCGCAGCGCTCATTAAATCAAAAATTTGCCGTCGCGGTAGATCAGCTCGCCATCGGCAAACACCTCGCCGCCCTGCCGCAGGTCGCAGACCATGTCCCAGTGCAGCGCCGAGTGGTTCTGGCCGCCAATTTCGGCAAACGACTCGCCCAGCGCGAGGTGGATGGTGCCGCCGATCTTTTCGTCGAACAGGGTGTTGCGGCTGAAGTTGGTGATGTTGTAGTTGGTGCCGAAGGCGGCCTCGCCGAGCCGGCGCGCGCCCTCGTCCATGCCCAGCAGCGGGTTCAGCAGGTCTTCGCCGCGCGCCGCCGTGGCCTGCACCACCGTGCCGGCGCGGAATTCGAGCCGGATGTCGGCAACCTCGCGCCCTGCGTATACGC
>LJCR01002185.1 GCA_001399705.1 Kouleothrix aurantiaca | reverse complement strand
CAGCAAGGCATGTTTGTGCTGCAAATAATCGATAACCTGTTTCTTGGGCGTGGCCGCGCCAGCAAAGCGCAGATCGAGCACGGCGGCAATTTCCACCGCAATCGCCTCGGCTAGATTCTCGTCCTCTGGATCAATATCGGCCAGGTCGACCAGCCACACGCCGTCGGGGTGGCGCTGGAGCCGTTCGCGCGCAACTGTGGTGGCGAGGCGGGTTTTGCCCACGCCGCCCGGCCCGACCAGCGTGACCAGCCGGCACCACGCTTGATCAAGGCGCATACGAATGCTTTGCTGTGTGGCTTCGCGCCCGACAAACCGATCGTGCGGGGCGGGCAGGTTGTGGCGAGCGATGGCTGGGCGCGGCGTGGCGCGGTGCGGCTGCACACTTTTGATCAGGGCCGCCATTGCTGCAGGTGGCTCGATGCCCAGTTCCGTGCGCAGCAGCTCGGCCGAGCGCTCGTAGTGGGCCAGCGCCTCGCGGGTGTTGCCGCTTGCCAGCAAAAACTGCAGCAGCATGGCGTGCGCGGTTTCGTCGAGCGGATCGAGCTGGAGCCAGCGACGAGTCACCGCGATGCCATGATCGTATTCGCCTGCAGACTGGATGTAGCGCGCCAGCTTCCCATAGGTGGCAACGACCTCGCGGTGTATATGTTCGCGCGTGGTCGCGGCCCACTCGTCGAACAGCGGGGCGTTGCGCACATGAAACCCGGCCAGGAAATCGCCGCGATAGCTGGCAAGCGCGCTGTCGGCGGCTTCCGCGGTGGCGGCGGAACTGATCGCCCCGGCACTGGCAAGGGCTTCCAGCAGCTGGCGCGAATCAACTTTGTCGCGGCTTTCTGGCGCAAGCTCAAGCGCGCGCGATGTCACAAGCAGATTGTTGCCAACGTGCTGCTGCACGCGTGCCAGCACCGTGCGCAAATTCGATAATGCCTGTTTGGAAGAATCACTTTCCCACAGCAGCTCGGCGATCAGGTCGCGCCGGTGCGCCTGCCCGGTGTGGGCAAGGTAGATCAGAAGCGCGAGCTCTTTCTGGCTGCGGAAGCGGCGCAGCGGCTCGCCATTGAGGAATAGCTCGGTGTGACCAAGCAACGTGAATGACAGCATGGTCACTCCAGGTATGACATTGCGATGCTGATAGTATAGATCGAGAAATCACAGTTTGGCGAGCGACTGTTGTTTACTGGTCTGACCAAAGA
>LJCR01002186.1 GCA_001399705.1 Kouleothrix aurantiaca | reverse complement strand
CAGCACGTTCAAACCGACCACCGTCGGCACGTTTTTCGGCACGCCCGGCGAAGAAGTGCCCGACCCCTACTTCGGCGGCGCGGGGCCGGCGCGGCGCGGCTGCATCCACTGCGGCGGCTGCATGGTTGGCTGCCGGCACAACGCCAAAAACACCCTGGTGAAGAACTACCTGTATTTCGCCGAGCAGTGGGGCGCCGAGGTGCGCGCCGAGTGCGACGTGCGCGACATCCGGCCGCTGCCCGCCGGCCAGACCGATGGCGCGCGCTATGAGATCGTCTATCGCAGCTCGACGGCGTGGCGCAAGGGCCGGCCGCGCATTGTGCGCGCGCGCAATGTTGTAGTGTCGGCCGGCACGCTGGGCACGCTGCGGCTTTTGTTCCGCTGCCGCGACATCACGCGCTCGCTGCCGGGCATTTCGCGGCGGCTGGGCGATATTGTGCGCACCAACAGCGAGGCGCTGCTGGGCGTGGTGAACCGCAGCCTGAAAACGAACTACTCGGAAGGAATCGCGATCACCTCGATCTTCAACGCCGACGACGTGACCACAATCGAGCCGGTGCGCTACTCGGCTGGGTCGGACCTGATGCGCTTTCTGTCGGGCCCGCTGCTCGACACCGGCACGCTGCGCGAGCGACTGCTGCGCTCGGTGATTGATATTTTCAAGCGCCCGGCCGATTTTATGCGCACGCACGTCCTGCCCGGCTGGGCCAAGCGCACGACGATTATGCTGGTGATGCAAACCGAAGACAACCGCATCAAGCTGCGGCTGGGGCGCGGCCTGACGACGCTGTGGCGGCGCGGCCTGACCTCGCAGCCCGACGACGAGAGCAGCATCCCAACATCCATCCCGATCGGGCACACAGTGACCAGGCGCTTTGCCGAAATGACCGGCGGCATCGCCTCGGGCACGATCAACGAGGCGCTGCTGAACATCCCGATGACGGCGCATATTCTGGGCGGCTGCCCGTTTGGCCGCGACGCGCGCGAAGGCGTGGTCGATCTGGATTGCCAGGTGCACAACTACCCCGGCCTGTATGTGGTCGATGGCTCGATCGTGCCGGCGAACCCGGGCGTCAACCCGAGCCTGACGATCACCGCGCTGGCCGAGTATGCGATGAGCCGCGTGCCGCACGCTGCCGAGCAGAATGGCACAAAGCTCGTTGGTGTTGCGCCGCGCCCGCTGGCAGCAGTTC
>LJCR01002183.1 GCA_001399705.1 Kouleothrix aurantiaca | reverse complement strand
CGGCGTATGGCGGCGGGCGCGGCACCCCCGCCGACCCCGATGCCTGGTTGCGTTTGATGGAGGCACTGTGCGTGCAGGCCGGGCAAGGCCGCGTGCAGCGCCTGTATGCCGCGCTCTCGCAGCGCCACGAAGAGCTGCGCGAGCTGTTTCGCCAGCTGGGTTTTGTAGGTTATGCCCAGCAGGTTGTGCTGCGCCTCGAAGGCCCCGACTGGGACCAGGGCGTGACCGTTGCGCCAATGCGCCGGCAAGCGCGCCGCAACGACTGGGCGCTGCACCGCCTGTATGGAATCGTCACCCCGCACCTTGTGCAGCAGGCCGAGGCCCGCGTGGCCCGCGACTGGCAGCTGCCCATCACCGAAGGCTGGCGGCGCGCGCCCCGGCGCGGCTGGGTGCTCGGCGACGACGACAACCTTACCGCGGCGCTGCGGCTTGTGAGCGGCCCGGCAGCGCACGTGTTCACCCTGCTCATCCATCCTGAGTCGCGCGATATTGTGACCGATGTGCTCCGCTTTGGCCTTGGGCACATCGCCGATACCCTGCCGGTCTATCTCTTGCTACGCGAATACCAGAGCGAGCTGCTCGTACCAGCCAGCGATCTTGGCTTCCAGCCAATCGGTGAACAAGCCCTGCTGTTCAAGCAAACAACCGTCGCGGTGCGGCGACCGAGCCTGCTCCCCGCCCTTGAGCCACGGCCGGAACCACGCGGTCCGATCCCGACCATTTCCTCGCTTGGCGAGGATGCGAGGTACTATGACAGAGCCACGCAGCATCACCAGTAACATCGACCTTCTGCTCGACACGCTGCCGCTCCACATCCGGCAGTCGATCGAAGATGGCCCCGATGATAAGGAAAACCTGCTTGAAATCGTGATGGACCTGGGCCGCCTGCCCGAGGCGCGCTATCGCGGTCGCGAGCGCTTTCTCAGCGAGCGCGAGATCATGCAGGAAGATATTGATTATGTCATTCAGCGCATTGGCGCGTTTGGCGAAGATAACCGCGCCGGCATCCCGCGCACGCTGCACCGCATTTCGGCCATTCGCAACCGCAGCGGCAAGGTGATCGGCCTGACCTGCCGCGTGGGCCGCGCCGTGCTTGGCACGATCGCGATCATCCGCGACCTGGTCGAGGCCGGGCGCAGCCTCTTGCTGCTGGGCAAGCCGGGCGTGGGCAAAACCACCGTGGCGCGCCTGCTC
>LJCR01002181.1 GCA_001399705.1 Kouleothrix aurantiaca | reverse complement strand
GTCCTCGACCAGGCAATCCACGCAGTTTCTGGCCAACAAGCGACTTCGCCCGAAAAGCTGGCCGACAAGATCGCACTGCTCATCCAGCTCTTTCGCGAGCGGCGCTGCCTGCTGATCCTCGACAATTTCGAGACGATCATGCAGCCTGGTACGATCACGGGCACCTATCGCAGCGGCTACGCTGAGTACGGCCCCCTGCTGCGCGCGCTGAGCGAGCGCATGCATGAAAGCTGCGTGATTCTGACCAGCCGCGAAAAGCCAGCCGAGCTTGGCTCGTTACAAGGCCGCGCCGGGCCGGTGCGTACACTCGCGCTCGCCGGCCTGGGCGACGAGGCCTGCCAGAGCATTCTGGAGGCTCAGGCTATCGCCGGCACGCCACATGACCTCCACGCGCTGGCACGCCTGTATAGCGGAAATCCGCTGGCGCTCGCGCTGGTTGCCGAGCCCATCCGCGAGCTGTTTGGCGGCGATCTTGGCGCGTTTCTGGCGGCTGGCAACGCCTTCTTCAATGGCGTTGGCGCGCTGCTTTACGCACAGCTGGCGCGCTCGACGCCTTTGGAGCAAGCTATTCTGTACTGGCTCGCCATTGAGCGCGAGCATGTGCCACTAAGCGCCCTGCTGCGCGATCTTGGCGAGGATGTGCCGCAGCGCGAGGTACTGGCCGCGCTCGAATCGCTGCGCCACCGCATGCTGATCGAGCGCGGGCCGGGCAATGCCACATTCACGTTGCAGCCGGTCATCCTCGAATATGTCACCGATTCCTTGATCGAGCTGGTTGCCAGGGAAGTGGCCGACGGGCGGCCCCGCCTGTTGTCCAGCCACGCGATCGTTTTGGCAACCGCCAAGGAATATGTGCGCCGCAGCCAGGAACAGCTCATTGCCGTGCCGCTGCTGGATCGGCTGGGCAAGCGCGATGCGGTGGAGCGCCAGCTGCTGAACCTGCTGGCTTTCTGGCGCAACCAGCCACATGCCACACAGGGGTACGGCCCTGGCAATGTGGTCAATCTGCTGCGGCTTCTGCGTGGGCATTTGCGCAACCTTGACCTCGCGCACCTGAGGATCCAGCAGGCTGTGCTGCACGGGGCCGACGTGCAGGATACCAGCCTGGCTGGCGCCGTGCTCTGGGACACGTTGTTCACCGAGACCTTTGACGCCATAACCGCAGTTGCGATCAGCAGCAGCGGGGAATACTGG
>LJCR01002180.1 GCA_001399705.1 Kouleothrix aurantiaca | reverse complement strand
GTGTTGTTCCTTCCACCCCCCATCCCCCATCCCCTATCCGCTCAGGTGTCACCCTGGTCGAGTACGATCCCGACGCCGAGGCCAAGGTTGTGGCGGCAATCCTCTACCCGCACAGCGCGCTGACGCTGGCCGAGGTGCGCGCCATTGCGGCGGCCCTGCCAGCAGACGAGCGGCTGGCGATCATCCGCGCCTATGTTGGCGAGCGCGGCAGCCGCTTCCACAAGCCCGGCCGCGCCTTTGAGACGCCGGTCTACACCTTCGACATCCTGGCCGATATTGGCGCCTACCGCGATCTGCAGCGCCACCGCATCCAGACCCAGGAGCGCCAGCGCTACAGCGTGCGCCACGGCTATCTCACCCCGCCTGAGCTGGAAGACTATGGCCTGGCCGCACCCTACCGCGCCGCGCTGGAAAGTGCCGCCGCGCTGGCCGAACAGCTTGCCGCCGACCTGCCCGATGCGGCGCAGTATGCGGTGCCGCTGGCGTTTCGTGTGCGCTGGCGCATCACCATCAACCTGCGCGCTGCCTTCCACCTGGCCGAGCTGCGATCCGCGCCACAGGGGCACCCGGCCTACCGCCAGATCGCCCAGCAGATCGCCGCCCACATCCGGGAGGTGCACCCAACGCTTGCCGAAGGCATGCGCTATGTTGACATGGCCGACTATGCGCTGGAAAGGCTGGATGCCGAGCGCCGTCTGGACGCCAAGCTCAGCCGCGCATGATTGCCCGGCGCGGCCTGGGGATGTTACCTTCGTCCGCAGGCTGCGCCATTTGGCCCAATGGGCGGCGCGGCAGATCTGCCAGGCAAACGCGCCAAAACCTGCTACAATACTCCACGCTACCGGCACACGCTGCCCATCGCCACAGCATCCTCGGCGCAGCACGAGATCACCTGCTTCTCTCGCCAACAGGCGGCGCTATTTGGGCGCCGCACGATTGATGTGATGGAAAGGAGATCCGCTCATGATTTGCTGCCACACGCATCGCCACTCGATTTTCTGCATTCTGCCACCGCACATTCTTCGCCAGATCGCCGTCCACGGCAGCGCCGACGAGCGCCGCGCCGCCGTGGATACGCTCGCCACCGACCAGACCTTCCGCGCCATGCGCACTGAAATCGGCGCGGCTGGCAGCACAAGCCGCACTGCGCCCGCCACGCTCGCCGAGGAAGGCGAGCCGCACCGCACGATCTCC
>LJCR01002184.1 GCA_001399705.1 Kouleothrix aurantiaca | reverse complement strand
TGTAGTGAGCCCATAAAACTGCCAAGTTGGTATGATAGGATCTCCGTAAGGAGGAGCTATGAAAATGCCAACCTACAGTGCAGAACAAATACTCAAGATCCTGGAGCAAGCCGACAAATGTGATCAGACGGTCAGCGCCGTGTGCCGCGAACACGGGATTGCCGAAGCCACATTCTACCGCTGGCGCAAAACCTATCGTGGGATGAACGTCCAAGAGGTTCAACGCCTCAAGGAGCTTGAGAAGGAAAACGCGCGTCTCAAGCGCATGCTGGCTGAACGCCTGCTTGAAATCGACTTGCTCAAGGAGGTGGTGGCAAAAAAACCGTAACCAGGGACGAGAAGCGTGAGACGGTAGCATTCCTCCTTGCCGGTGGGTTATCAGCATATCGTGCGTGTGTGTTGGTCTCGCTCGCACCTGCAACCTTTCGCTACCAAGCACACTCGCAGGATGACACCGAACTGAGCACTCGGGTTCGCGACTTGGCAACGCGCTATCCGCGCTATGGCTATCGTCGCATCACTGCGCTGCTACGCCGAACTGAGTGCGTCAATCATAAGCGTGTCCGTCGTATCTGGCGCCAGCAGAAGTTGCAAGTCAAACGTCTTCGTCGTCTGCGGCCACGGCGGTCACGGTCGACCCAGCTTCAAGCAACACGCCCTGGTCAGATTTGGGCCTATGATTTTGTCGAAGACGCGCTTGCGAGTGGCAGGCCATTCAAGGTCTTGACCGTGATGGATGAGTTTACGCGCGAAGGGCTGGCGCTCGATGTGGCGCACACAACCTCGGCGGAACGAGTGATTGGTGTGCTGGCAGCACTGTTTGCTCAGCACGGTGCGCCGAGCTATCTGCGGAGTGATAATGGAGCAGAATTTGTGGCTCAAGCCGTACAACTCTGGCTTCGGGACAGCGGCGTACAGACACTCTACATTGAGCCAGGCAAGCCGTGGCAAAATGGAAAGGAGGAACGCTTCAACGGCACAGTGCGCGATGAGTGTCTGAATCGATTTGCGTTTGGCTCGATTGCGGAGGCTTGTGTACGGCTGAACTCGTATCGTCACGAATACAACAGCGAACGACCGCATAGCAGTCTTGGCTATCTCACACCACACGCATTTCGCGCTGCGTGGAGTGAAGCGCAACAAAACCAGGCAGATCCTCTCACCGGGACTTGACAGTTTTAAGGGCTCATGTCA
>LJCR01002182.1 GCA_001399705.1 Kouleothrix aurantiaca | reverse complement strand
GTATAGGTCGGCTGCTGAGCGCGTTCCCACAGCTTGCCCTGGCTGTTATCGACCACCAGCTTGGCATCGGGTTCGGGCGCGTCTTTGGCGTCGGGCTGGGCCAGGACATAGCCAACATTCAGCAGATCCCAGCGTGTGCTCGCTGGCAGGTTTGGCCACTGCGTCAGCATTTCAAAGCGCTGCTGGAGGTCGAGAATATTGTAGCCGCTGGCGAATGGCGTGCGATACAGCGCGCTGTAGTTGTCGGGCAGAATTTCGGCCGTATTATCACCCCGAACGCCGTCGGGCATGCTGGCGAGCCGGTTGAGCAACTGCTGCTGGTCGGCGATTTTCCAGGGCACATCGAGCAGCTGTGTCTGGTACTGCTTGATAGTAAAGCGCATGGTGTCGGGATCAACCTTGATCGTGTCGTGGTAGGGCGCGAAGGTTGCAATGTCGATGAACATCAGCAGCGCGGCGACGGCGGCCAGCCCGCGGCCTGCGAGCCTGCCGCTCACACGCACCCACAGCAGCGCGGTAGCGCCGGCCAGCAGCAGCATAAACAGCAGGCAGGCGTTCGCGGTCTGTGTCAGCAGGGTAAAGGTATCACCAGATGGATTGCGGCTGAACAGGTTTTCGGAAAAGAAGAACTCTTCGCCAACTGGCTTGTAATTGTTCAGCAGTGCCACATACAGCAGCACGCCGAGCAGCATCGTCACGCCCAGCAGGCCGGCCACGCCACGCGCGATTTGGTGCAGCCGCTGCCGCTCGGCCCTGTCGAGCGATGTGAGCAGGTTTTCTGCGCCAAAGGCTGCCAGCACCGCCAGCGAAAAGTTGGCAATGTAGAAGGCGCGGCTGCTCACGCGGATGGACGTGAAGCCCGGCACGAAGCGGTAGATGAGGCCGTCGACCAGCGTAAAGCCGCCCAGCGCCACCATGAGCGCCACCAGCGCGGCCACGCCAAAGAAGCGGCGCTCGGCGCGCGGTTGGGCCGGCACCACCCACGCAACCACGCCCAGGATCAGCGTGAGCACGCCTGCATAGATGCGGAACTCAGTGGCGCTCCAGCCCAGGAACTCCGGGATCAGCAGCCCAATCAGGTTGCGTGGCAGCAGCGAGTACTGCACCGTGAAATCGTACGACAGCTCGTTGCGCAGCGAGCGGCTGAGCAGCTCGGCGTCGGGCAGCAGCGCCACCGCCGCAATGCCACCGGCC
>LJCR01000218.1 GCA_001399705.1 Kouleothrix aurantiaca | reverse complement strand
CGATGATCCCGCACGGGCGCACTTTCAGGCGGCGATGATCGCCCGCGAGCCGCCCGACGGCACGCGCTGGGCGGCCGCGCCAGGCCCGCATGGCGCTCAAAGAACGACCGTTCGCGCGAGCGACGAGGAGGCGAGTGTGACAACACAAATGATTGATCTGGACAGCTACCACGTGCTGCTCGACGGGGCCGGCGAGGACATCGGCGCGCGCCAGATCGCGGCGACCGCGCTTGCGTGCGCTGCCGGCCGCGCCTGGATCGAGCGTTCCGCCGACGATACGACGATCCGCGACGCGCTCGCGGCGGCCGGCGCGGCGTTCGAGCAGCTTGCGGGGCTTGCCGAGGCGGCTCCCTCCGCCGCGTTCGACGCGATGCTCTGCCTCAGCGCCGCGATAGTCCTCGACTGCGAGGCGCGCGTGCGCGCGCTGGACGCTCTGCGCGCACGCGCTGATGGGCAGGCGCGCGCAGAGGACTGGGCCGCGGCAGCGCTGCGCGGCGACTGGGCCGACATCGCTTCGGGCCGGCGCCCCGCCGCCGTCCCCGACCCGGACGACCTCTTTGCGCCCCAGGCCGGACGCTGGGTCGCCGAGGCGGTCTGGCAGATGGGCCAGGACCGGCCCGGGATTACACCACAGCGGCCGGCCCTGGACGCGCGGCAGACCAACTATGCCTGGCGACAGGTCGCCGACGCCTCGGCGCCGTTCGCGACGAGCTGGCCGGGGCAGCGCGCCAATCTGCTGTTCAGGGTGCTGAAGATCGACCCGAACGACTTCGCCGACGGCGGCGCCCAGGAGCGCCGGCTGGGCCACCTCGGGTGGGCGGTCGAGCGCTCCGGCGAGGTCTGGCTGGCGGTTCACCGCGAGCGCGACCTGCGCATCGCCGCGGCGCACTGGCGCGCGCGCAAAGAGGTGCTCCAGGCCATTGCGTATGCCTACGCGCGCCCGCTGGTCTGGCTGAGCGAGCACGGCTGGACGCTCCGGCAGATCGGCGCCGACCGGCGGTTCTGGGAGGCCAGCCATCCCACCTATGGAGAGACACCGCGCGTGCTCGACCTGGAGCACTGCATCGCCGATGCGCGCGCGATGCAGGCCGGGCAGGAGCCGCCGTCACGCGCGCGCCGAAAGCGGCGCGCTGAGAGGATAGCATCATGATCACAACACCACAGGCTGGCAGATCGCTCACGGCGGAGAATATTGGCTTGGGATACATCCGCAGCGCGGAGAACGGCGCGCCGAGACGTTGGACGGCGTGTTGGCGATGATCGACGCTCCGCATCCCACGGCGGCACGGCGACCGAGGGGAGGCGCGCGTGGACGCGGTTGAGGCGCTCGATCGGCTGGCTCTGCGGACGATCGCCGAACACCAGGCGCTCACCGCGCTGCTCTGGGAGCGCTACTGCGCCTTTGAGGGCTGGCCAACCGACACGCAGTTCGGCGTGCCGTCGCGCGACAACCCGTTTGCGCCGTTGCTCGATGCAGCGTACCGGGCGTTGTATGAGGCGCGCAGGCAGCGCGGGGCGCTCGGCTATGTCGGCCTGGCGATCGGCGGAGGCGGCCGCGCCGAGCTGCCGCGGGGCAAGCGGCCGCAGCCGGCGCTGATCTGGGCGGATCTCGGGCCGCTGAAAGCCTACCTTGCCGGCGGTGCGCAGCGGCATTCGATCGACCCAGCGGGACAGAGGAAAGAGATGAGCCGAGCTGGACCAAGTATTTCGCCGACATTTGCCTACTGCCGCTGTGGCGGGCGGGTGCTGAAACACACCTGGCCGGGTGGCAAGCCCGGGCCGCAACATGCCAAAAAGCGCTGGTGTAGTGCCTGCGGCCTGGCCGATGCCGAGCTGCTAGAGCGCGAATTTCCCGGTCTGGCCGGCGCCGAGCTGAACGCGGCGCTCAGGCGCTGGCAGCGCGAGGAAGACCTGGCTGGCAAGCAGTACCAGGCGCTGCTGCTACTCGCGGGCAAGTCCGAGACGGCCGAGCGCTACGCGCCGGTGGTGGTTGATACGGCGCTGGCGTGCGTGATGCGGACGCTGATTACGGCGCAGGACCGCCGCGCAGCCCTGGCCGAGGCCGGGCAGGCAGTGAGTCGCCACCTGCTCGTTCGCGAGGCCGCCACGCTGGCCGGTATTGTGGCGCCGCGGCACGCGCTGCCGGCGCTGGCGCGCCTGGCCGGCCGCCACTGGGTGACGCTGGTCGGGTCGAAGCAAACCCCGTCCGCTGAGCGCCGGCTGGCGGTCACGCGCGTGGGGCGCGAGGCAGTCGCCGAAAGCGGAGGATTGGACGATGGACAGCAGGATGCCAGGGCTGGTCGCCACAGGTGAATACTGCGTCTGCGGCGGCCTGGTAAAGCGACTGGATCGACGGCCGGTCAAGGCGCGCGGGGAGTCTGGCGGGCCATTCTGTGCGAACTGCGGCGCGCACGGGAAGGCGCTGCGCTGCCGCCACTTTCCCGGGCTGGACAAGGAGCGGCAGGCGCAGGCCCTCAGGCTCTGGCAGCGCGAGGAGCGACTGGCCGCGCGCGTTTACCCCACGCTGTGCCTGGCGGCCGGGCAGGCGCCGCCGCAGGCCGCGGGCGATGTGCGGCTCCTGGTCGCCGAAGTCGACGAAACGGCTTTGCGCCTGGCCATGCGCACGCTGGCGAGCGCGCAGGACCGGCGCGCCGCCGGGGCAGAGCTGGCGGGCGGCCCGAAGCGGCTGCGGGTGGCCGAGGCGGCGATCCTGATAGGCATCGTCACGCCATATGTGGCGCTGAGCACGCTGGCGCGGCTGATAGGCCGGCACTAGGCTGCGCTGGTCCTGGAGAAAGAACAGCCCGTAATCACAGCCGATATTGTCGCAACGCGACTGGGACGTGAAGGCTGTGAGCAGTGAGAGAGGAAGGACAGTGTCGTGATCAACACACCACCGGCGACGCCGGAACAGGCCGCCGAGACACTTCGATCGTTTGACTGGGGCGTGGAGCTAGCCCACGACGGCGCCTGGATCGCGCGCTCGCGGCGGCAGGATCTGCTCGCACTCTCCGGGGAGGCGCTCGTACGCGCCGCGCCGATCGTCATCGCTGAGCCATGCGCGCTCGACGCCGTCGTCGCTCAGCTTGCCCGGCTCCCGGGCGCGCTGCGCCTCGACCCGGTGCCGGTGACCGGCCCGCCGTGGCCTACTCTTCCGAGCCCGCTCGTCTTCGGCCACCACCGCGGCGCGCGCAGCGTGGAAGCGCCGCTGCACATCTGGCGGCCCACACCGCGCGGCCGCTCGAAGCAGCGCCATGTCGCGTTCTGCGGGATTGTCATGACCGAGGCGCCAGGTGTCGTCAAGATGGCCGCGCTCGGCCTGAGCCTGTGCCGTGACTGCGGTCGGGTGCTGGCGGCCATTCGCATGGGAGCGACTCAGACGCCCGAGCCGCCCAAGCCGGCCGAGCTTCACGACTGGGCGTGGGAGCAGAATACGCGCACGATCGGCGCGCTTGGCAACTGGCGGCTCTGCAATCGCGCGACAGGGTTCGCCACGTCCGACGTCCCCGATCCGCAAGACGCGGTCGAGCGCGCGCTGATCAAGCTACGCCAGATGGTGCGCCAGGCCACACGCCCGGGCATGCCCGAGGCGGAGAGCGAGGCGGAGAGCGCGGCGGAGGTGCTGCGGGCCTACGGCTGGCCAGTAGAGCGGACTGGAAGCTCCTGGCGCCTTACAGAACCAGATACGGAGCAGGTGGCGGTAGAGGACGCAGCCTTGATCAGGGCTGCGCGGGTGCTGCGGGCGCGGCCTGATCAGGCGTTCGACGAGCTGGTCGCGGCAAGCGCGCAGGGCTCGCCGGCGTCGTAATGCGGACAACGAGCAGTACAACGGAGCACTAACGTCGATGGAATCAAAAATTGGCCTGGCAGGCGATATGGGCAGCCAGAAGCGGGCGGCGCTTCAGCACGCGCGAATCATCCGGCCGGATCAGGGATCGTATATCGGGCTAGCTGGGAACATGAGCGGTGCTGTTCGCGGAGCAGTAGACCGCGAAGCGCGCCAGGAGCGGCGGCGCACGTCAGCGACGCACCGCAGCCTGGGCGACCAGGCGACTGGTGTAATCGGCCAGCACGCCGTTATTTTTTCAGCCTTTCACTACGATGTGACCCCCTACGTCGAGACCGCCCGCGGCGGGTTTATCTGCCCCGACCCCCAGGCGCTGCGCTGGCGCCCCGGGCGAGAGGCGTTCTGCTCGCGCGCCACGCGCCAGCTTCCCTATATGATTGACTCAAGCGGGTACGGGCGCTGGCGCGGCGAGGCGCCACAGTGGGCGCACAGCCTGGAGGTTTATTTTGCAGCACGAGAATTGACCGATCCTGATGGCTGGGCCGCCTTCGACGACCCGGAAAGCCGCACACGCACCCTGGACTGGCTGCGCGCGACGGTCGCGTCATACCCGCGTGATGCCGACCCGGCCAGTGGGAACTTCTGGCCAATCTACAGCATGCTGTGGAGCTGGAACGCCAATGCTCGCCTTGACGAGCAGCGCCTGGCGCCGTGCTTTCGCCGCGGCGTGCCGCTGCACGCCTATATCCCGTTCACCAGCACACAGGTGCGCCCAACGCCCACAACGCTCGAACGCCTGGCATACCAGGCAATCGCCAACGCGCAGCGCGCGGCTCTGGACCCGGACTTGCGCTGGATGGCGATGCGCACGGGCCGCGTGATGATTGGCGGCATGGCCCAGAGTCCGTGTCACCGCCTCGTTCGCGGGCTCTATGGCGCGCAGCTCTACTACCAGCTCGCGCGAGATGTTCCCGACATCAAGGTCTGGCTCCTCGGCCAGGCATCCGCCTACGTGGTCAACTCGCTCGGCGTTCTTGGCCTGCTCGACAAGATCTGGCTCGATGGAAGCTGGTTTATCCAAAATGCCTGTACCAACACCATCCCCATTGTGCAGGACGGTTTGATTACGATGCTGTCGCTCGGCAAAGGACGCTTTGGAGAGAGCGCGCGCGAGATTCAGACCTTTTTCACCACCGAGGAGAAAATGGGTGCTCACGCGCGCAGCTTACTCAGCGCACGGGCGGGCCTGATTCAGTGGCCGCCGGAGCCGGACGTCAGACCGATCGACCTCCGAGATCTGAAGCAGCGCGTGGCCGTCAAGCAGCACTATCAGCAGG